>NZ_JBLWFS010000013.1:0-106228 GCF_048323755.1 Alkalihalobacterium sp. APHAB7 | reverse complement strand
TTTCCCATTACGTTAAGTAAGTAAGACCCCTTAGAGATGATGAGGTTGATAGGTCTCGGGTGGAAGCGTGGCGACACGTGGAGCTGAGAGATACTAATCGGTCGAGGACTTATCCAAATAATAAAGCATTGAATTCATCTAGCCATTATCCAGTTTTGAGGGAATCACAGAAGCACAATCCTCAGGGGATTGTGCTTTTTTACGTTGTTTCAATTTGTTTATACTTCTGTTGATTGTTTTCGATGCAATCCTATATAAATTACATGCTTGTTAAAAATAATGGATGTTAGATAACAGAAAATTCCTCTTCCTAAATAGAAAACTAATTATTGGTTACATAATTCATGGTCGAAAGTTAAATATTAGAGTTGATATGATAAGTAGAGAGAAAAGAGGAAATCAATATGGAACAACAACCTATGACATATGGGACTGATTATAAGCCTATTCCAGCTATATCAAGAACTAGCGGTCAAGGATTAGAAATTCTGCCTGATTTGTATAGTTACAACGTACGTATCGTAAATATTTGTTTAGTCGGACATTCTAATGCCGATGATTTTGTCTTAGTTGATGCGGGGATGCCTGGATCAGCAGATGAAATTATTGCTGCGATTGAAGAACGGTTTGGGGTAAACGGTCGTCCAAAGGCCATCTTTTTAACTCATGGTCATTTTGATCATGTTGGTGCTATTTTGGAGTTGGTAAAGCATTGGAAGGTGACAGTCTATGCTCATCCATTAGAATTGCCTTTTCTTACAGGCAAGCAAAGTTATCCTGACCCTGACCCAACAGTTGAAGGTGGTATGATTGCAAAAATGTCGTCTATTTTCCCGAACGAGCCCATTAACTTAGGTAATCATGTGCAACCGTTGTCATCAAACGGAACTGTTCCTGAAATGGAGGGTTTCTGCTGGGTACATACGCCTGGTCATACGCCTGGTCATGTTTCCTATTTTAGAGATGAAGACGGAGCGCTAATTGTAGGGGATGCTTTTGTAACTGTTAAACAAGAATCATTATATGCTGTTCTTACCCAGGAAAAGGAAATTAGCGGGCCTCCTAGTTATTTCACACCCGACTGGAAGTCAGCTTGGGAGTCAGTTAAGAAGTTAGAAGCATTAAAGCCTTCTCTTGCGATTACCGGACATGGATTACCAATGGTGGGTGAGGAACTTTCAAGAAATTTAAAGTTGCTTGCAGATGATTTTGGGCATATTGCTGTTCCTGAATACGGAAAGTATGTAGGACAACATCATAAACATTAGCGAGTTAAGAATAACTCACTCCTTTAATGAGGAGTGTTTTTTATTTTGATCGGGAAAATATGTTAAACTATAGGTGTATTTTTACTAACTTATAGCTAGAGGTGACCGTGATGAGCGGAATCGTTTTATTTGATGGGGCTTGTAACTTTTGTCATTATAGTGTTCAATTTATTATAAAAAGAGATCGACGTGGTTATTTCAAATTTGCTTCCCTTCAAAGTGATATTGGGAAAAAATTATTAGAAGAATATGCTTTACCTCACGATATGAGTACGTTTGTTCTAATTGACAATGACAGGTCTTATATCAAATCGAGTGCTGCATTACGTGTTTGTCAGCATTTAGATGGATTCTGGAAGGCATTTATTATTTTCCGTATCATTCCAACACTTATGAGAGACATTGTCTACAATTTTGTCGCCCAAAATCGATATCGCTGGTTTGGTCTAAGAGACAGTTGTATGCTGCCAACACCGGAACAACGAAAGAGATTTCTAGATTAAAAAGGGAAGGGCCTGATTGAATGAGTAAAAATAAGTTTGAATTCCAGTTTACTGATTTAGAGAAGGCCTTAGATAATTTAATTCATACGTAAACTCTATTTTATTATTAGACTCAATGGTATCCTGGAAACTCATTCACCATAGAATGGTTTTTTTTTATTAGTAAATTTTCTAAAATGGTTTTCAAAACGTATGTTATCGTTTACAGAAAAAGAAATTAAATAGATTTCATCAGCTCCTTGTAAAAAATCAGCAGGTGCCTTGTGCAGCTGTCCATACCATTCCTGGACATTTAACATAAGGTAAACTATCACGAAGTAAAGGAGGAGCTATCTTTATGAGTAACCAAATTGAATTAGAAGCTGCAAATGTAAATAAAGAAATTCAAAGCTCTGAGGAGTTAATTCACATCTTGAATTCATGTGATGTTACAGTAAATACAACAGATACGAAAGCGGCAATCTCTTTACAAGCTTCTTTACAAGCTGTAATTGCGTTAATTGTTAACATTGCCATTGCAGATAGCACTACAGCTGATACGATTACGCAAGAGTTGTTACAAACGTCAAAAATTAAACAACAAACGGTACAAAAAATCGTTATTGATGGTTCACAAAACGTTGATGTAACAACAACAGATACACAAATCGCTGCAAACATTCAAGTTCTGCTTCAAGTTTTAGTCGCGTTACTAGCTGAATTAGATATTCTATAAGTGTTTTTTTGGAAAAGGCTGACTTATCAGGTCAGTCTTTTCCACATTATATACAAATCTAGTTGTTTAAAATTATCTCAAAATAGCTATTTACTAATAAAAAATAACCCTTTATAATAGTCACGGTGGTAGGATGTCAGACATCTTACATCATGATTTTATTATCAGTATTTCTAATGCTCATGTTTAGGAGGGGCGAACAACTATAGTGCTTTTACAATTTCTACATAAACTCAACGATTCTTATAAAACGTGTTTGTAACCGTTTTATAGGTTTTCAGGAACCTGTAATTAAATGAAATGAAAATCTAGTAAGTTAAGTTATTATGAAAAGATTGGAAAGGTAGTGTTCTATGAATTTTTTATGGGGTATTTTTGGAATTATTACTGTTTTTTTGATCGCGTTTCTTTTCTCAACGAATCGTAAAGCAATTAAATTACAAACGATTCTTGGGGGCTTAGCGATCCAGCTTACATTTGCTTTTATCGTATTAAAATGGGACATGGGTCGAGCGGCACTTCAATGGTTAACCTTAAGGGTAACAGATATCATAGGCTATGCTAATGAAGGAATTGACTTTTTATTCGGTGGTTTATTTGTAGAAGAGGCGAATATCGGGTTTATCTTTGCATTCCAAGTGTTAACCGTTATTATTTTCTTTTCAGCACTTATATCTGTACTTTATTATATGGGCGTTATGCAATGGCTTATTTTATTAATTGGTGGAGCACTTTCTAAAGTTTTAGGGACTAGTAAAGCTGAATCCATGTCAGCGGCAGCTAATATATTTGTTGGTCAAACGGAAGCACCTCTTGTTGTGCGTCCTTACTTAAGTAAGATGACGAATTCCGAATTATTTGCTGTTATGACTGGTGGACTTGCGTCAGTAGCTGGATCCGTTTTAATCGGTTATTCATTATTAGGCGTACCGTTAGAATATTTGTTAGCGGCTAGCTTTATGGCAGCACCAGCAGGTCTCATTATGGCAAAAATGATAATGCCAGAAACAGAAACGGTTAAAACAACAGAGGATGTTAAGATCGAGAAAGATCCTGAAGCAGCCAACATCATTGACGCAGCAGCGCGCGGGGCTGGTGTAGGTCTTCAGTTAGCTCTTAACGTTGGTGCGATGCTACTGGCTTTTATCGCTTTAATTGCCTTAATAAACGGTATATTAAGCGGTGTCGGTGGTTGGTTTGGGTTCGAAGGGCTAACACTGGATATGATCTTGGGAGTTCTTTTTGCACCGGTCGCATTTGCAGTTGGGGTTCCATGGTCGGAAGCATTAGCAGCTGGAAGTTTTATCGGACAAAAACTTGTGTTAAATGAGTTCGTAGCTTATGCATCTTTTGCCCCTGAAATTCCACAATTAACAGAAAAAACCGTTGCCGTTGTTAGTTTTGCGCTTTGTGGATTTGCCAACTTAAGTTCAATGGCAATTCTTTTAGGAGGGCTGGGTGGACTAGCACCAGACCGTCGCAGTGATATTGCTCGCTTTGGTCTACGTGCTGTATTAGCAGGGGCTTTAGCTTCATTATTAAGCGCTGCTATTGCTGGAATGTTACTCTAATTTTATAAGGCTCTTTTCTCAAAGATTGTTGCTCTTTGCTTTTGGACCGTAAGCCAAGCCGATGGTTGGCTCTTCTAGCAAAGCGCGAAGCTATAAACGGTCCCAAAGCAACAAAGTATATGAAAACAGCCTTTTTTAAACAGGGACAAAAACCTTCAAATCGTTGTGTCATTAATATTGATACGATTTGGAGGTTATTTATCTTTTTATCACTTTATTATAATTACCGCTATTTAACATACAAGCTAAAGGAAAAAGGAATAATAACTAATGAATGTACATTACTGATCATATGAACATTGAAAAAACATGAAGAAATGACCTTTCAATTTACTCATACTAACGAGCATGGGTGGAATTTGTATGTCAGATAATTGAATGATTTCATTATTTAGAAATATGCAACAAACAAGTGTATACTATTTTATAGCAAATGAACAATTGATTTTATAGGGGTTACGACTATGTGGGAACTTTTATTTGTCATGCTCGAGAGACTTGGCATTATTATTGCTGTAGCATTTGTTTTGACGCGTTTAAAGTTTGTTCGTCATCTAATTGAAAAGCAAGAAATATCCAAGTCACACAAAATGGCTGTAATTGTTATCTTTGGATTATTTGGTATTATCGGAACCTATTCGGGTATCACGATTAATGTTTCTGATGCAACATACAGCCGCACCGTTCTTGATGTCGGGGAAAGCGAAGCTATTGCTAATTATCGAGTAATTGGTGTCGTTGTAGCTGGCCTGCTCGGTGGCTGGTCAGTTGGGTTAGGGGCTGGAATTATTGCTGGTGTCCATCGGTTCCTATTAGGTGGTTTTACAGGGCTAGCTTGCGGTTTATCAGCCATAATATCAGGCTTAATTGCTGGTTATTTTTATAAGAAAACGAAAGAACATAATAATATCGTTTCCACTAAAATAGCTCTTATCGTCGGAATGGGAGCAGAAACTGTTCAAATGGCATTAATTTTAGTCATAGCAAGGCCTTATGAGCAAGCACTAAGACTTGTTGAAAGTATTGGTATTCCAATGATTATTGCCAATGGAATTGGAACAGCAATTTTTATTTTAATAATACGTAATGTCATTCACGAAGAAGAAAAGAGAGGCTCGCTTCAAGCCCAAAAGGCACTTAAACTTGCCGATTTAACTTTAAAATATTTACGAAGTGGCTTATCTAAGGAAACAGCACAACCGACGTGTGAAATCTTGCTGAAGGAAATTGATGCAGATGCTGTTTCGGTTACTAACAAAGAAAATGTGTTAGCTTTTGTCGGTGAAGGGGAAGATCATCACTTATCGACTGAACAAATAAAAACAGAAGCAACGCAGCGAGTTTTACGGGAAGGTCGACTCGTAATCGCTCATTCATGGGAAATACAATGTAAACATAACGATTGTCCTCTTCAGGCAGCAGTGATTGCTCCACTCAAATTAAAGGAAGAAACAATCGGTACGATCAAATTTTACTTTAAGTCAGAAAAACAAATCTCCCCAATGATCATTGAGTTAAGTAAAGGTCTTTCTACATTGTTAAGTCATCAACTGGAGTTATCAGAAGTGGAACGACATTTAGAGCTTGCTAAACAGGCTGAAATTAAAGCTTTGCAAGCACAAGTTAGTCCTCACTTTTTATTTAATGCGTTAAACACTATTGTTGCGCTTATCCGAATCGATCCAATGAAGGCAAGGAAACTACTGATCTCTCTTTCGCACTTCTTCAGACAAAATTTAGCTGGAACGACAGCAACAGAAGCGACACTAGAAGATGAATTAAATCACGTTAGAGCTTATTTATCGATCGAAGAAGCAAGGTTTGCTGATAAGCTAACGATTTTATATGACATTGACGAAGGTGTACTTCATTACAAAGTGCCGCCAATGACTTTACAGCCGATTGTAGAAAATGCAATCAAGCATGGGGTAAAACAATTGACAGATGATAGTTTTATTTTAATTCGTATCCAAAAAATTCATGAGAATGTAATGATTACAGTTCAAGATAACGGTATCGGCATGACAGAAGAGCGGCAACTACAGTTAGGACAAGAAGGTATTGCCTCTGAAACTGGGACCGGGATTGGACTTTATAACTTAAATCGTCGATTGCAAATGATGTATGGAGACAGAGCGTCACTGCAAGTCGAAAGTACCGTCAATCAAGGGACAAGTATATCGTTTACAATAGGAAAAAAGTGAGGAAACCAAAGAAAATGACTATAAAAATGAAGACCATAATTATAGATGATGAGCCTTTAAGTCGTGATGAGCTAAAATATTTATTACAAAGTTATATTGATGTTGAAATCATCGCTGAAGCCGACTCTGGTGAAAAAGGGCTTGAAATGATAATGACAAAAGAACCTGACATTGCGTTTATCGATATTGAAATGCCACAAATCTCAGGTTTAGATTTAGCACGCGCGATTCAAAATATGAAGAAGACACCACTCATCATCTTTGCTACTGCTTACCCGAATTACGCGGCAAAAGCGTTTCGTGTCGACGCAGTGGATTATTTACTTAAGCCATTTGATGAAGCGCAACTTCTTGAAACAATGAAGAGGGTGAAGGAACGTTTAAATAGAGAGGAAAAAACAGATCAGGTCAGTCCGATTGGAAGATTAGCAGTAGAAGATGAAGGGCGGATTGTATACGTATCTCCAACTGAAATTATTTATTTATATCGTGAGGAACGAGAGACAATTATTTGTACAAAAGATCGGAAATTCAGTTTAAAAACACCGATTAAAGAATTAGAGGAAAAATTGAAAGGATATCCGTTCTTTAGAACCCACAAAAGTTACTTAGTAAATCTCGATAAAATTGAAGAGCTCATCCCATGGTTTAATGGTGCCTATCAACTGAAAGTGGAAGGAAAGGAAGATGAGATCCCTGTTAGTCGGAACTATGTAAGATCGCTAAGAGAGCGTTTAGAGCTTTAAATATTACCATTTGAGCTAAAATAAATGCATGTTAACATCCTCTTTCGACATGTTGAACAGATTTTCGTCACAATTTGTTCAAAGATGCTAGAATAATAACATAATGAAAACGCATTCAAAACAGAAAGAGGTGTTCTAAATGTTTACATTTTTAATCGCTATTGCACTTTTAATTATCGGTTATTATACGTACGGAAAGTTAATAGAAAGAATTTTCGGTGTGAAATCAGCACGACAAACACCTGCTTATAGTATGAAAGATGGAGTAGACTACATTCCAATGGGAACCAATCGTAACTCATTAATTCAGCTCTTAAACATTGCTGGGGTCGGTCCGATTTTTGGTCCAATCATGGGTGCACTTTATGGTCCAGTTGCTTTTATCTGGATCGTCGTTGGGGCTATTTTTGCGGGAGCTGTTCACGATTATTTAACAGGAATGATTTCCATCCGCAATAAAGGAGCACATTTGCCACAACTTGCTGGTAAGTTTTTAGGAACGGGTATGAAGCATATCGTTAATGCAGTCGCTGTTCTTCTTTTACTATTAGTGGGAACCGTTTTCGTAACGGCACCTGCTGGTCTATTATTTAGCTTAATGGATGGCGTTATCGCTTTAGGAATTATTACAGGTGCAATCTTTGTTTACTACATTATCGCAACGTTGTTACCTGTTGATAAAATTATCGGAAGAATCTATCCGTTTTTAGGAGCACTTCTCTTAATTAGTGCAATTGGTATAGGTGGGATGCTGATTGTAACAGGTGCACCAATTCCTGAATTAACATTACAAAACATGCACCCTTCAGGAGCAGCAATCTTCCCATTATTGATGATTACAATCGCATGTGGTGCCATTTCTGGGTTCCACGCGACACAGTCACCGATTATTTCAAGAACACTGCAAAATGAACAAAATGGCCGTAAAGTTTTTTACGGTATGATGATTGTTGAAGGTATTATTGCAATGATTTGGGCAGCCGCAGCAATGAGTCTTTTCTACGGACAAGATTTAAGTGAATTAATCGCTACAGGTGGTGCGGGTCTAGTTGTAAGTGAAGTTGCATTTACATTACTAGGTGCAATTGGTGGTACGTTAGCTGTACTTGGTGTTATCGTATTGCCAATTACATCTGGAGATACAGCGTTCCGTTCAGCTCGTATGATTATCGCTGAATATATTAACTTGCCACAAATCAAGATCTTCAGTCGTTTATGGATTGCTTTACCGTTATTCGTGATCTCCTTTATCTTAACGAACATGGATTTCACATTACTATGGAGATACTTTGGTGTAACCAATGCGGCAATTAGTGCGATTGCTTTATTCGTTGGAGCAATGTATTTAGCTATTCAGTATAAATTCCACTGGGTGGCAACGATCCCTGCGACATTCATGACGATGGTTGCACTTACGTTTATCTTTAGTGCACCAATCGGATTTGGTTTACCAATGACAACATCGTATGTAGCAGCAGCTATCGGTACAATAATTATTCTTGCATTGTTTGCTTATAAGTTAAAGTTAAACCGCGCTGAAGCTGAATTTAAAATTGATGCTGATGAGAAGATCGCAGCATAATTTATTATGGATTTATAGAGACCACTTGAGGCATTTCTAAATGCTCAGGTGGTTTTTTCTAGATCAAAAAAGTATAAACTACAGCACTAGTCCATTAATTAGTAAGTTAAGGGCTTTTCTCTGCATAGGGTTGTATACAAATATAGAAAAAAACAAAAGATACCAAGAACAAAATGAAAAAGGGAGGAGACAAGAAATTGAGCGATCTAAAGAAAGATCAAAACCGTACTGCAAATAACGAGCAAGTGCTGCAAAATACAACGAACGATCAAATGAATGAAAAGGAAGAAACGCCAGCTCAAAACGATGGGTTTCGTTACGACTATGATGATTCATCAGATCTTTAGACAGTTTGTTTAACAAGTGGGACGACATATTCATCCCAATTTAGGCAATTTTAACAAAAAAAAAGATGTACACCCATTGACCGTGTAAGCGTTTTCATTTATAGTTAAAGTAGGCAGGATAGCAATTGTGGCTATCGTAGTATTCAGCGTAGGTGGGGCTAATACTGTAACGAGGAGAAGTGATATCTTTTCGCTGTTACTCCTAATTGTATGAAAGTTTTAAAGTGAAGAAGATGTCCTTTTCCTTCATTTCTAAATTAAAATTTTAGACGTATGTTGAAAGACCTACTGTGATCTAGTAGGTTTTTTGTTGTGCCTAAACCTGATACAATTTAATCTTTTTTATTTTGATATATTAGTTTACGATGAAATTGTTTTTTTGTTATATTATAGAAATAAATTTAGGTAATCGAAGTATTAAGGGGGGATTTTTATTCTTAAAAGAAATCAGCTTCCGGTTAATCCTCCGTTCTTCTATGGTTGGATTATTGTTTTACTAGCATCAATGGGAATATTCTTCTCGGGACCGGGTCAAACGTACTCTATTTCAATTTTTATTGATGCGTATTTACGGCATTTCGGATGGAGCAGTACATTAATATCAACGATGTACCTATTTGCAACATTACTAGCGGGTTTACTGCTGTTTATTGTTGGCCGGTTGGTTGACCGTTATGGACAACGAAAAATGACCGTGATTATCACGATATTACTAGCAGTAGCTTGTGTGTTTAATAGCATGATCTTAGGACCAGCTATGTTATTCATTGGTTTTTTTATGTTACGTTTATTCGGGCAAGGGTCAATGACGCTTATTCCAGGTACACTCGTCCCACAATGGTTCGTTGGGAAACGAGGGCGAGCGTTAAGTTTTATGGCCTTCGGCAGTTTCTTAAGTGCCGCAGCCTTACCACCGTTCAATGCGTGGCTGATTGATCAAGTTGGATGGCAAGTGTCATGGTTAGTATGGGCCGCGCTATTGATGTTAATTTATGTTCCATTGGCATTTATTTTTATTCGTAATAAGCCTGAAGATGTCGGTTTATTTCCTGATAACCTGTCTGAAAAAGAAGTCTTGCAATCTAGTTCAGACAAATCATCTATTTATGAAGAAGCTTGGACGGTGAAAGAGGCACTCAGAACGAAGGAATTTTATCTTTTATTATTTTGTGTTGCGACACCCTCGATGGTGAATACGGGTATTGTTTTTCACTTTGTACCAATCCTCGCTGAAAGTGGAATAGCTCGTACCGAGACTGCATTTATTTTAAGTATTATGGCGATCGTGTCATTCCCGATTACTTTTTTAGCAGGGTTTGTAGTCGAACGTGTGAAGGCAAATTACGTATTAGGAGTCGTTTTCATAGGACAAATTGGTATTATGGCCATGCTTGTTTTTACCGAGTCCTATACCGCAGCCATTTTGTTTGGTATAGCGCGGGGGATCGTTGGAGGGTTTGAGGCGATTAGTTTAGGGATTATATTCCCAAATTACTTCGGCCGTGCAAACATCGGCAGTATTAAAGGAGTTTCAGCAACCATTATGGTCATTGGTTCAGCCTTCGGTCCATTGCCGTTTGCATTGGCCTATGATCGTTTTGGGAGTTACCAAGAAATTCTTTATATGATGATGATTTTCCCATTACTAGCAATGATCTTTGCGTTTATCTCTAAAAAGCCAAGTAAAAGTAAATTAAAGATGAATGAAAAAGCCTCATAATCATAAATAAGATGCATCGCTTTTGCGATTTGAAAACACTGAATAGGTAGCAGATCAAATCTTCACGGTTTGTTCTGCTTTATTTTTATTTGAAGGTATTTTACTTGCCATTTAGGCAATGATGATCAGTAGATTACAATGGATTTGAAGAATCACAGATATCATTTTGAAATACGCATGATTTCTGATAAAATGTTATTAGAATATTCTGTCAAATATAAACTTATAATGAATTAAAAGAGAGAAAGTAGGGGATGAGATGTTTCAACAAATACTTTTAGCCGCAGATGGTTCCAACCACTCTATACGTGCTGCAGAAAAAGCGGTTCAATTAGTCAAGAACCAAGCCAATAGTTTAGTTGAAGTCATCTACGTCATCAACGGGTCTACTTCTAAGGCCGATGTACTTCGAAATAATGGCTCAAAACAAATTGAAGAACAACGTAGAGATAAGTTAAAAGACATCATCAACCTTCTCACGATGGAAGGAATTAAACATCAAGTCAATATATTACGTGGAGAACCTGGACCAACAGTCGTCCAGTACGCCAATGAAAAAAATTTTGATTGTCTGGTCATCGGGAGCAGAGGATTAAATGCATTACAAAGTATGGTGTTGGGAAGTGTCAGTCACAAAGTGGCTAAACGAGTAAAATGTCCTGTTATGATTGTTAAGTAGAATAAATGTAAGCGCTTACTTATTTTATTATAGAGAGAGTGAAAAGGTAGCTAGATATTGAACCCTAGCTACCTCAATGATTATTTCCAAGAGAAAAAAATAATCATTAAATCTATTTAAGACTAGTATAGTTTCCTAAAACCTTTTTATTAAATGCGTTCACCATTTTTTAATTTTTCAATTAAATCAGCCAAATCAGATTTCTTTACTCGCCAATGTCTACCGATCTTAAATGCAGGAATCCTGCCTTCCTGTACTAATTTATATGTACTCATTTCACTGATTTGTAAGTACTTAGCAACCTGTGCTACTGTCATAATTTCTGGTTCCAAACTTCAAACCACCTTCCTACAAAAAAGAATATGTATTTTATAATACAATATAAATAAATATAAATAAACGGTTATCATTTTTAATTGTGACAAATATGTGTTATAGTACAATAGTACATACCTCGTATTCCCTCATTGTTATTCCGTTCACATATTTCCTTAAGATGCATTCTTCTTAGTTAGATAGATAATTAAAAAAAGTAAATGATAGAAAGGTGGATACGATGAATAATGAAGAGTTCTTAACAGATGAAGAGCTTAAGCAAATTGAACAGTTGACTGACCGAATGGTAAACCATGCATCAGAAGAAGAAATCAAACGCTGTATTACAGAGATCACGATGATCAAAGAACGAGCAAGACTTCGTCAGCTGCAAATAACCGAAAAGTAAAAAAGGAAAAGGCTGACCAGTAAAGTGGCAGCCTTTTTCGATTCCCTTCCTACAAGGAATCTGCAATGAAACTGTTTTCATTTTACAATTGAATTTAGCCCGTGACAAGTTTTTAGATCTGTTAACCAAATTAGGTAATACTTAAAAGATTATAAATAGTTATAAAAGAAAATAAATAATTAGACCTAATGACAATAAATTAGATCTAATTATATCAAAAATGTCGATTTTGTGAAAATAATAATATTTCAAAGAAATAAAGAGAATTAACGAGTAAACAAGTTATGTTATACGCTTACATGGAAATTTCCATTTTTTTAAATTTATGATATTATTCCCTTTGTTAACAACGGTCCCGATTTTCGTGAGAGTCGAAAATCATAATAAATAAATTTCTAGGGAGAGGTGCAGTTTTGAATTTACAAACAATTAAACAAGAATGGTTCAGTAATGTGAGAGGAGACGTATTAGCGGGAATAGTCGTAGCCCTTGCATTGATCCCAGAAGCGATTGCGTTCTCTATTATTGCTGGGGTAGACCCAATGGTAGGATTATATGCTTCGTTTTGTATTGCAGTTATCATTGCCTTTGTCGGCGGAAGACCAGGGATGATCTCAGCTGCAACTGGAGCGATGGCGTTACTAATGATCACGTTAGTAGCTGAACACGGACTGCAATATTTACTAGCAGCGACAATCCTAACGGGGATTTTACAAATTTTATTCGGCGTTTTTAAGCTTGCAAGATATATGAAGTTTGTTCCTCGGTCAGTAATGGTAGGTTTCGTTAATGCGCTAGCAATCTTGATTTTTACATCTCAATTGCAACACTTTGTTGGTGAAACGTGGATTATGTATTCCTTAGTTGTTCTTACGCTTGCCATCATCTATATTTTACCAAGGTTCACAACGGCCGTTCCGTCTACATTAGTAGCCATTATCGTTGTAACTGCTATCGCTATTTTTGCAAACTTTGGGGTTCGAACAGTTGGAGACATGGGGACATTAACACAATCATTACCGCTATTTATGATCCCTCAAATTCCATTAAACTTTGAAACTCTTATGATTATTTTTCCTTATTCGTTAGCCCTTGCGCTTGTTGGTATTCTGGAGTCGCTTTTAACGGCGTCTATTGTCGATGATATGACGGATACAGAAAGTGATAAGAATAAAGAAAGCCGCGGACAAGGGATTGCAAACATTATAACTGGTTTCTTTGGTGGTATGGCTGGTTGTGCGATGATCGGTCAGTCCGTTATTAACGTGAAATCGGGAGGCAGAGGGCGACTGTCTTCACTAGTTGCTGGTTTATTCCTTATGTTCTTAATTCTTGTTTTAGGTGGGGTTGTTGTTCAAATTCCAATGGCTGCTTTAGCAGGCGTTATGATCATGGTTGCGATCGGAACATTTGATTGGAATTCATTAAAAACGATCCACAAAATTCCGAGAACAGATGCGATTGTTATGGTTGTCACTGTTTCAACAGTTGTTGTAACACACGACTTAGCCAAAGGTGTTTTTGCCGGAATTATCTTAAGTGCCATTTTCTTTGCAGCAAATATTTCTAAAGTCCATGTTACGAGCATGATGGCTACGGGTGGCAAGAAAAGGATTTACCGTGTACGCGGACAAATTTTCTTTGCTTCCGTAACAGAATTTTTAACGAAGTTTAACTTTAAAGATGATATTGAAACGGTAGAAATTGATTTATCAGAGGCTCACTTGTGGGATGATTCAGCCATCGGTGCATTAGATAAGATAGAGATGAAATTTGAACAAAATCAAATAAAAGTTGAATACACAGGATTAAACACCGAAAGTTCACAGTTGAAGGAAAAAATTGGTGGTGCATCAAAAGCTTCTGGACACTAAATTGACGAAAAGCTATATCTTGAACGGTATAGCTTTTCGTTATACTATGGATAGAGACAGATAAAAATGAAATTTTTGGGAGTAGTGATGACATGTTTGAACGTATTCTTGTAGCAGCAGACGGATCAGAGCATTCTTTAAGAGCAGCAGAAAAAGCAATTGCACTAGTAAAAGGCAATGAAGATGCTGTTATTGAAATTATATATGTGGTAGATAGTGCAACATCGAAAGCGGATGTTCTTCATAATAGAGGATCGATTGAAATTGCAAATAAACGAAAAGAACGACTTGCTGGGATTGTTGAAAAACTGGACGCAGCAGGAGTTAAATATGAGATCAAGACACTTCACGGTGAGCCAGGACCGACTGTAGTTGATTACGCGAACGAACATGAATTTGATTGCGTACTATTAGGTAGCAGAGGGTTAAACCGTCTTCAAAGCATGGTTCTTGGTAGCGTTAGTCATAAAGTTGCAAAACGTGTGAAGAGTCCAGTTATGATTGTGAAATAATGAGTGAGTATGAAGAGGTTATAACAGGTTTGAGCTGTTGTAATCTCTTTTCTGTGTATTTTAGTGTATTATCGGGAATTTTGATTTTAATATAAGTCTTAAATAAATGGCTTCGTACTCTGCCATTTTCTGTAGCAAGTGAATTTCTCCTTTGTATTCTTACTCTAATTCACCAAACGATACATAAGTCGACATATTTTAGAAAAAAATGAACATGTATGAATTATGAAGGAGGGGTAAAAAAATGGCACGTGGAAAAAGCTTAAATCATAAAAAGAAGAGTCACCCTGGAGAGTTCCCAAAACACGGCGAGCAAAAAGAGCCGAAAATCGAATCATCTGGGGATGATGGGTACTTAGTGGAAAAGGAAGCCTTTAAAAATCGCCTTCCTGAGTAATTTTAAATAGGTAACATTTCTTTAAAGAGGCTGAACACTTTTTGTTGTCAGTCTCTATTTTTGTTTACACACTAATAAATGTTTGTTAGGTGGTCGATTGTTTTGTAAAATAATGAAATGAACATAAATTGAAACAGAAAAGGTGTTTTAGAATGAAAACATATATAGTAGTGGGGGCAGGGATTCTTGGGGCATCGACTGCCTACCACCTAGCGAAAACTGGAGTAAAGGTGACATTAGTTGATTGCAAAGACGATGGACAGGCTACAGATGCCGCAGCGGGGATCGTTTGTCCATGGCTAACGCAACGTAGAAATAAAGCGTGGTACCAACTCGTAAAAAACGGTGCTCGTTTTTATCCATTTTTAATTCAGGAGTTAGAAAAAATCGGTGAAACGAATACAGGTTATGCAAAAGTAGGGGCGATTAGTTTACATACAGATGAGAAAAAGTTGGACCAGATGGAGGAGCGTGCTAGAAAGCGAAAAGAGGATGCACCAGAGATCGGTGAAATTACAAGATTAACACCTGCAGAAACAAAAGCTCTATTTCCGCCTCTTTCGGATGAATACGGTGCTGTTTATATTAGTGGCGGCGCTCGTGTTAACGGTAGAGCGCTTCGGGATGCAATGGTCAACGCAGCTAAAACATGGGGCGCAACGATTATTACAGGGGAAGCCTCATTAGAGTATAAGGGCAATCAAGTTTCCGGCATTACAGTAAACGCTAAGACGTTTGAAGCGGATCAGGTAATCGTCACAGGGGGAGCATGGGCTAAGGAGTTACTCGAGCCGCTTGGTGTTCATTTCATTGTGAAACCGCAAAAAGCTCAAATCGTTCATTTGGAATTGCTGGACACGGATACGAGCAACTGGCCGGTCGTAATGCCACCGAATAATCAATACTTGCTTGCTTTTGAAGGTGGGCGAGTCGTCGTAGGCGCTACGCACGAAGATGAAAAAGGATTCGATACTCGTGTCACTCCAGGTGGTCTACATGAAATATTTGATAAGGCTCTAATGATAGCACCTGGGTTAGCCGATAGTACGGTCGTTGAAACAAGAGTCGGTTTTCGTCCATTCACACCAGGATTTTTACCCGTCATTGGACCATTACCGAATGTTGAGGGCATTCTAGTAGCTAATGGCTTAGGAGCTTCTGGTTTAACTGCAGGCCCATATTTGGGTGCCGAACTTGCAAAGCTAGCATTAGGCAAACAATTAGAAATCGACATCACCCAATATGATGTAGCAGGAGCCATAGAATAATAATATAATGATGAAAAAACAGTGGAAAGAAACTTCCACTGTCGATCTGCTCGTAGATTGTAGGAGTTCACTTAACATCGTTATTATTTCCGATCTACCTCAGTCGGTGCATAACCGGGTCGAGCTTTTAATTCATATCGATCATCTAACTCTTTTGCCAACTCTAAATCTTGATCATCGGTCTTGATGTCTTTCTTTGGTGTTTGTGGTAATCCTGCTTTATTTTTGTCGCGTGCTTTTTGTTTATGATGTCTTCCCATCTTTGTTCGTCTCCTTTATAAGTGAAGTAAATACAGCGCCTAATATTCAATTTCCTCGAAATCTTTAGGTTTGGGAACAGGTCGTTTGTTTTCTCTATTTTTATTTTCATCCATGTTATGACGCTGTTCATCTCGTGCATCGATAGTTAAGTGGTTTCTGTTCTCTTGCTTTTTCATTGTAATTCTCCCTTAAAGTGATGTTTTTCAAATTTATTATGTGTCGTTCTTTGAAATTCAATCATTATTAAGGAGCCTTTTAAATGGTAAGTCTTTCTCTGGTTAAACTATCCTGAATTTTAAGATCATGATGCTTACTAAGATAGAGAAAAGTTTTACGTTTCGAAAACGCAAATATAGTAAAATGGATTGTATAAATGATAAGAATTACTTGGAGAAAGGCGCTCTAAAGTGAATAAGCAAAACAAATCCAACACAATTCGAAAAAAGAAGTAATCTAAAAAAAGGGGAAATCTTCATTAAAGGAGAGGAAGAAATGAAAATTGATGTAAAAAAATGTCCACTATGCAATCAAGTGAACCATTGTGGAAACGGAAAAAGTGAGTCGGCATGTTGGTGTAGTAAAGAAGCTTTTCCTGAAGAGATTTTCAAGCTACTCCCTAAAGAACAACTCCATAAATCATGCATTTGTAAAGAGTGTTTAGATCAATTTAAAAGTACCCTTAAAATGTGATCAAAAGAGCAGAGGTCTAATCATCCGCTCTTTGTTTCGTCGTTCCATTATTACAATACTACTGATAGTTATTATTTTGCATTTGGTTCATCCAATTCCAAATTTCATAGCTCATTTCTTGACTCATGTTAGCGCCGTTAACATGGTACATACGAAGTTGTGGGTCCGCACATTCATTTGCCCAGTGCATTCCCATCACAGTACCTGACTTATGTGCATTTCAAGCTAAAGTTAACTTTGAGTTTCTAACTCATCTTCAGTAGACCGGATAAAAAATTTATGAAAAATCCATTCGCCAGCAGAAATGATTATCGCTGAAATTAATGCAACAGAAAATGGAATCAACGACCCTTGGAAAAAAGGTCCAACGATCCATATAACTAAAGTGGCTAACACGAGATCAGACAGTGTAGCGATTGTATTATTAGTAGCTTTAAGTATGGCCAAATCTCCGACGATATAACTTAAAATGACGATCAAAACCGCTAAACCAATCGTAGCACCAACTCGATAATTATAAATTCCCGTTAAAATTAATAACAGAATAAGAGTAGCCATGACCAGTTTAATAAGTAGTGCTTGAATATGGCTCATGATTTCATCACCTCCTATTAAAAGTATTTACCCAAAAGTACTTTTTATTAAGCGCTGTTAAAGAGTATTGTTGATTTTGAGCTGATTCCTGAAAGGCGTGTGAAATTAAAACTTCACATGATGAGCCCAAAATCAACTGATATCAACAGCAATATTTAACATAGCTTTTTATTAATGTGTCAGAACTTACTGTCAATTATGTATACCCATATACGTAAATAAATGTTAGAATATTACAGTAGATTAAGTTTTAGGGGGAGAGAAAATGAATGCACATCATCCTTGGTACGTTTTAAGTTATGCAATGAGCAAGGAGTCAGCTATTTTAGAAGATTGTGTGGAACAATTGCAGGAGATCCCTGAAGGTGGGATTGCTGTTTTACCTGAATATGTTGCTAATTCAATTGAAAATTCCGAAATCGCTTTCACCAAGTTAAGAGAGGTTTGTATCGAACGAAAAATTAATGTCATTACTACATTAAATATCATTCCAAATGATTTACCGCATGCAGAAGCAGGAAAAAACTACAATACGTTAACCGTTTTTACGAAAGATGGAGAAGTACATACGCCACAAGCGAAAATTACACCGCAATCCTTTGAGAGAAAACAGTACGATGAAAAATTCCCAGCGATCAATGTCGGTGATTATGATTACTTAAACATCGTTGATATCGACATTAACGGTGAAAAGAAAAAAGTTCTTTTTGTGATTTGCTCGGATATGTATACGTTAATGGCTGGTATTCAAAATATACAAGATCTAAAAGTAGATCTGTGTATTGTACCAGGTAACTTCGGTAACGGTGCAGAAAAAGCGGTGTATCGTACGCTCAATGCGTTTAGGCAAGCAGGTATTTTTGAGACTACAATTTTCGCTAATCCGTATCAAAAGTTAAAAAAACCAACGCATACACCACTCGTTCAGCAAGCGACAGACTATACGAGTAGAGACCAAGCTGAAGAAACGGTCGAGTTAACCGATTGGGACCGCATTCAATTAGTCAAAGAAAACGTTGCAATTTATCCTGATGAGCAAGTTCCAAGCTTTGTGCATATGGCGAGCTTAACGACAATGGACAATGGTAGAATGACAATTGGAATGAGCCGTTTGGCTGTTGATGTAAAAGTAGATAAATACCCTAAAGTGATTTATTTCTAAAACAGCGCTAGAAGAGTAAATTTTTGGCTCAGGTAATATGAACTCTAAAGAGGCGGTCATCAGTAGATGAGTGTCTCTTTTTCAATCAGGGAGTCAGATGTTTTAATGATTTAGGAATTTACGTTAAACTTAGTATGAGTACTTTTTAACACAAGCAGCAAAAATAGAGAGAAAATAGGAGGAACCCCCATGATTCAAGCAATAAATAAACAAGTCATGCACAGTTATCCTGGAATGGTTGCCCTTGTTGCCGTTTCCCACAATAGTGAAAATAACATCATGGCTGCCGGATGGCATTCCTACATATCCTACGAACCACCAATTTACGGTGTTGCGATTGGTAGAGAGCGTCATACGTACCAATTAATGAAAGAAGCAGGAAAGTTCGCTATTAACTTTCTTCCGTTTGAAAAGGCCCATTTTATTCAACAAGCAGGGGTTTATACGGGTTCAAACGTCAATAAGTTTGAACAGGGGAACATGAGCTTTGAACAAGGAATAGTTACAGGTGCACCTATTTTGAATGATGCGTATATCGCTTACGAATGCGAGGTAATCGACCGGAATACATATGGAGATCATGATTGGTTTGTAGGAAACATTGTACAATTTTATCGTGACAATGAGCTTTTTGAAGAGAACGGCTTAGCTAACTTCGATAAGCTATCTATCCCTCTTTATATTGGACGTTCTAAGTATACGAGTGTTGATAAAAATAGTACGTTTGTAGATCATCCTGTTACTACAAAGGAATAATCTTAGCATTGATTGAAATTAGTGTTTAGTGGAATTAAAGGGCCTTATTTTCTTAATATCATAAGAAAAACTGTTTTTACACAAACAATGGCCCTTGCTTCCGTTACAACTCTGTCCTGAAGTTCGTATTAAAATATCAAATACATAACATAAACCATAAAAAATATATCTTTGCCGAGCCTTCACCACTCACGATCGATAGGGGAGACGATGTGATCACGGTACGTATCTATATATACATTCCCGTTGGCTGCAAGGACTGCATAAGCGATATCATCAAGTTTATATTTGCGTTTTTTTAATATATCGAATAACCAATGATTACTCAAATTATTCTCGACTAAATTCTCTTCTATAATTTCTCCATCCATAATGAGTTCGATCGGTAATTTTGTTTCAGCAGGTGCGGGGAGGTTTAAATCCTGTTTTGTAACATGTCGGTATTGTGGTTTTTTCAATACAGTCAAGTTCCCATTTGGCTCAATAATGGCAAATAGCACTTCTTCTATATTAAATACATCTTTCTCACGCATTTGTTGATTTAAGTAATCAATTGTATAGCGCATTTTCCTCATATTTCCTTCTAATATTTTCCCGTTTTGAACGAGTACGATTGGATCTCCAGCAAAAAGTCTTCTAGCCTTGCGATTTTTCATTGAAATATAGGCAGTGATTAAGCTGACAAAAACAAAGATGAAAAAAGCGAGAAGAAAATGGTGAATATCAATCGTCGTATTAAAGGCTAAGTTTGCAGTGATTGAACCTAGTGAAACTGCTGCAATGAAATCAATCGTATTCATTTGTGATATTAATTGTTTTCCTAATATTCGTGCTCCCACCAGTAAGATCGTAAATGCCATTAAAGATCTCAAAATCACTTCAATATGTTCCGCCATTGTTTAACTCCTGATGATTGATCATATTTTCAAGTAAAATTACATTATAATGGTGTATTTTTTACATATAAATATGGAAATATTCTACATTGATCTTTTTTTGTCTTCCCCATATTTCAATGAACTAAAAAAGTGTGTGATTTTTGTCACACACTTTTTTAGTTTATTCATGTAAAATACATTATGAGGTATATACCCTATATGGTAATTTTAGCTATACGAGATCAAAGGGAGGAATATAGTATGAGTAAAAAAATTGTTATTGTAGGTGGAGTTGCTGGTGGAGCAACAGCTGCAGCGCGACTTAGAAGAATAGATGAGACATCAACGATTGTTATGTTTGAAAAAGGAGAATATATTTCTTTTGCTAATTGCGGGTTACCTTATTATATCGGTGAAACAATTAAAGACCGACAAAAGCTTTTAGTACAAACGGTTGAAGGGATGTCTAAAAAATTCAACTTAGATATTCGAAATTTAAGTGAAGTGATTAATATTAATCGTCAAACAAAACACGTAACGGTAAAAAATGTGCAAACAGGAGAGACATATGAGGAATCGTATGATGAATTAGTATTATCACCAGGAGCACGTCCAATTGTTCCACCGATTCCAGGGCTTAATGAGGCAAAAGCGGTTTTCACATTGCGTAATATTCCTGACACAGACCGTATTAAATCATACGTTGATCACCAACAACCAAAACGAGCTGTCGTTGTTGGCGGTGGATTTATTGGTTTAGAAATGGCCGAGAACCTCCATGACCGGGGAATAGAAGTAACGATTGTTGAAATGGCCAATCAGGTCATGGCACCTCTAGACTATGAGATGGCAGCTATTATTCATAACCATCTTGAAAATAAAAGTGTACAACTTATTTTAGATGATGGAGTGAAGTCTTTTGAAAATGAAGGCTCGAAAGTTGTGACTCAATCTGGGCAAGAAATCGAAACGGATTTAATAATTTTATCCATCGGTGTTCGTCCAGAAAATGAACTTGCTATAAAAGCTGGGTTAAATGTTGGTGAGCGAGGCGGAATTCAAGTTAACGACTATCTACAAACGAACGATCCACATATTTATGCGATCGGTGATGCGATTGAGGTAAAAGATTATATTAATGAGCAACCGACTATGATCCCGCTCGCATGGCCAGCCAATCGTCAAGGTCGCATTGTTGCTGACAATATTTACGGCAAAAAGGTAAAGTATAATGGCACTCTCGGAACATCCATTGCTAAAGTGTTTGATTATACTGTTTCGACAACTGGAAATAATGAAAAAACGTTAAGACGATTAGGAATACCATATGAAGTCGTTCACGTTCATCCTGGATCACATGCGGGCTATTATCCAGGTGCAGCTCCTATTGCCCTAAAGCTTGTGTTTGATAAAGACACAGGAAAGATTTACGGTGCACAAGCGGTAGGGATGGATGGTGTTGATAAACGTATTGATGTCATTGCAACAGCCATTAAAGGTAATTTAACAGTACTTGATCTGCCAGATTTAGAATTGGCCTATGCACCGCCGTATTCATCAGCAAAAGATCCTGTCAATATGGCAGGCTATGCAGCGTCTAATATTGTGGATGGTGTGATCGAGACTATTCAATGGCATGAGATTGATGACATTGTCGCAAATGATGGTTTCTTAGTAGACGTTCGCAATCCGATTGAATTAGAAATGGGATATATTAACGGAGCGATCAATATTCCAGTAGATGAGTTGCGCAACCGACTCGATGAACTACCGAAAGAACAAACGATTTATGTCAATTGCCAAGTTGGTTTACGAGGGTATCTGGCTTCGCGTATTTTACAAGAAAATGGCTTTGAAGTGAAAAACTTAGACGGTGGTTGGAAAACGTATTCTTCCGTATTTAAACCAACCAACAACGTAAATTGCAAAGTTGTAACGGATGACGCAGGGGTTGCAAGAATCGAATGTACGAATGAACAGGAACTAAAAGCTGATGTATCAATAGATGCAACAGGTTTACAATGTCCGGGTCCAATAATGAGTGTTGCCAATGCTATAAAATCGATGTCACCTGGTGAAACACTTCAAGTATCAGCTACGGATTCTAATTTCGTCAAAGATTTATCGTCTTGGTGTGATCACAATGGACATTTATTGGTAAAAGAAGTGAGTAACGAAAAAGGATTCCTGGCATACATCCAAAAGAACTAACCGATCATATAAAATATATTGAAATAATAAAACGATAGAAATAACGTACTTTCTTCTAGATAAAATAGATAGTAACTGATCCATTTCAGTGCTATCTATTTTTTTACGTTCTCTTAAAATTATTTGAGAATAGCTATTCTATCTTAAATTGAAACAGATGATGTTAACTGTCAAAATTCGACAATAGGACTTTAGAATTATTTTTAAGAAAATCTATGTTTTTTTGGAAATATATGAATAATTCATATAGAATACTCTGTATGAGAAAAAAAATGACTATTAGATCAGAACATGATATTCGTATTGCCGTTAATGCCGTTCGAATTTTAGCAAACTCACTATCTTTTTCAAAAGTAGATTTGCAGAAATTAATTGTCGCTGTTTCAGAGTTAACACAAAATGTTTTAGATCACACAAATGAACCTGGGATATTCATATGTGAAATGATTGATGGAAGAGGAATTAAGATTACCGTTCAAGATCGTGGTAAAGGAATAAATGAACTAGATCAAATTTTAGAAGGCACAAATAATTTTCAAAAAAAAGGATTAGGTTTAGGTTTAGTAGGTGCAAAAAGATTAGTGGATGATTTCCAAATCGAGACTTCAGAAAAGGGGACGAAGGTCATTGCTACTAAATGGAAAAACAACTAACCAAATAAGAGAAGATAAAGATGACGTTACAGTTGATCGTCTAGCATCAGTTGGTCAAATTGCAGCCGGGATCGCACATGAAGTTAGAAATCCATTGACTGCAGTTAAAGGCTTTCTGCAATTACTAAAAAAAGAACACCCACATGCCTATATTGATATTGCTTCAGAAGAATTAGAAAACGCACTTGCTACGATGCAAAACCTATTAAATGTATCAAAACCTGACTTAGATGAAGAAGGCTATTCTTTTATTAATCTTTGCTCTGAATTAGAAGCGATTCTCTACCTTTTTCAAGATAAGATTTATAATGTTGAGATTGTCAAAGAGTTTGATAATTTTGATGTGAATATTTACGGAAGAAAAAATCAATTAAAAAAAGCATTCTTTAATCTATTGAAAAATTCCTTTGAAGCTATCCCTGACTCTGGAACGATTACAATCAAACACTATATTCAAAATGAGCATTTAGTCGTTTCGATTTCTGACACTGGTGTTGGCATACCTGAAGAAAAGATAAACATGCTAGGCACGCCCTTTTTTACTTCTAAAGAAGCAGGGACGGGAATGGGGTTAACGCAAGTTTATTCGACAATATACGAACATCATGGAAAGATCGAAGCAACGAGTGAAGTAGGGTTTGGAACTAATTTCACTATTTATTTTCCAATCCAACAAAATAATGGTATAGGAGTGATGAAATTGAACTTAGTTTATGAAGAACAGCAGACCTTTAATGAATTTTATCTAACGAATAAAGAAGTGTTCAATGACCTACTTTCAAGACAGTCTCGAGAGTTGTTTGAAAGAATTAAAGAAAACAATGAAATGAATGACCAATTCATTTTAAATTCAACGCACAAAGTTATCGAGTTTTTACATGAAGCAAATGAATACGGTTTAATAATGCATGCGAAGGAACAAGGGAAGAAATGGGCGATGCACGACATCGAGTTAATCCTTATTTTAGAATGGTTTCAAATGGTTCGAAAAATATATTGGGACTTCTTGGCTAATTATTATGAGCAACAAATTCAACTTAACTTACAAGAATTTTTCGAACTTGAAAGACGTGTAAACTATAACTTAGATTCATATATTAAGCATTTCTCATCTAGTTTTTCAGAATACAGTCAAGAACTTATTCAATCGCAAAATGAGCTCATTGATGATTTAAATGTGCCGATCATTCCACTATATGATACGATGGCAATCTTGCCTATTATTGGTGCGGTTGACACACGCCGTGCTAAAAATATTCAAGTCAAATTATTAGAAGAAATACATAACCAGAGTTTAAAACATATTATTATTGATTTATCGGGTGTCGCTTATTTAGATACAGCTGTACTTGGACACTTATTCAAAATTATTAACGGGATCCGCATTCAAGGTTGTAAAGCTGTACTCACTGGAATACGACCAGAAATTACTAATACAATTGTTGAATTGGGTATTGAACTTAATGAGAAAGTTGAAACAAAAGGAACATTACAGCAAGCGATTCAAGACTATAATGAATCTCTCAAAATCAGCAGAAATTAATCAAATCCTACAACATGAAGGAACAATAACAGTATAAATGGGCTAAAAGAAAATGTTTAAAAAAATCGGAGTTCTCTCTTTGGGAATGCCGATTTTTTATGTTTTTGACTGTTTGTAATTGATGTGATGGTGAAAAAGTAGCTATTAATATATTTAGGGTTTAAAAAAGCATTCTAGATAGTGAACCTTTTAAAAAAATTTATTTAATATCTTAAACGTTTCTTAATATTTGCCCTGTATAAATGAAAGCAAGAGATGAGGAGGGTATTATGGAGCAATTTTTTTCTTTAGGTCCGATCCAATTACCGACTAAGTGGATTTTTATTGGCCTGGGTTTTTTAGCAGCCTATATCGCAATGAAGTTTCGCATTAAACATAAGCATGTGAACGACAAATTATTAATTGATCCTGTTTTTAATGCGGTGGTCTTCGGATGGATCATTTGGAAGCTAAGTTATATTTTGTTTCATCCGATTTATGCCTTTACGAATCCATTAGGGATTTTATATTTCAATGGAGGAAGAAAAGGAATTGTATTAGCACTTATTGCAGGAGGTATCTATTTATACTATCAATCTAAAAAACATAAGTTAAGTTTAACGATTTACATTGACTTATGTTTAACTGGTTTATTAGCAGGTTCGATCATTTTTTATACCTATCAGGATCAGTGGGGCTTTGTATACCACGCTGGCCAGATCGGTTTAGCATTCTTTTTACTAGTTGGTCTATTTAAGCTGGTTAAACCAGTGGGAGAATGGCACCGTTTATCTTTGCTCATATTAATCTACAGTTTAGGACAATTCTTTTTACAGAATTTTTCGAACTCTTTTGATGTTTTCTTATCGTTTACGTTCGGGCAAGTGATCTTTTTTGTCATTATGGTTCTCACACTAGCTTTTAAAACGAAAGGAGGGGAAACAGATCGATAATTTATCTTTATTAGTGGCCTTTTCGGCGGGAATGTTATCTTTCTTTTCACCTTGCGTTTTTCCGCTTATTCCAGCTTACATTGCTACGTTAACAGGGTCATCAATTAGCGATAATAAGGTGAATGCGATGAAGAGAACTGTCATGGTTCGCTCTGTTAGTTTTATCCTAGGGTTTAGTATCGTGTTCATTTTACTAGGGGCGTCTGCAAGTTTTATGGGTCAATTATTTTTTGAGAATCGTAATCTTGTTGAGAAAATGAGCGGATTTCTTATTATTGTGTTTGGTTTACAAATGGCTGGTTTATTGAAGTTGAAGTTTTTAATGCGTGAAAAAAGAGTGCAAGTGAATACAACGAGACGTGGGATGGGAAATTCCTTCATTATTGGCATGGCTTTTGCGTTTGGATGGACACCATGTGTAGGCATTGTTCTTTCATCGATCCTTCTTTTAGCCGCATCAGTGGAAACGATGGGAAGTGGGATGTTAATGCTTGCGGTGTATTCCCTAGGTTTAGGTATACCCTTTTTCATCTTATCAATTTTACTAACGTACTCACTAAAAGTAATAAAAAATGTAAATAAATGGTTACCTAAATTGAGTATCTTTAACGGGTGGGTGTTGATTGGCCTTGGATTGTTGTTATTTACTGGGCAGTTTCAAAAACTTAGTGCATGGTTAGCACAATTTAGTTTTATTTCTTAAAAGAGAGGACGAATAGTTATGAAACGAAATATCATTGTTATTGTTTTATTAGCTGGTTTAATTACATGGGGCTTGTTCGATTTAAGGGGAGAAAATGGGGTGAAAACCGCAAATGAGGAACAAGTCGTTCAGACGGTAACAGATGCGGAATCTACAACTGAAATAGACGAAGAGGCGGATACAGATACCGAAACCGAACAGGAAAATACAGTTAAGAAAGAGCCGAAGGAAGAAATAATTGTCGGCTTGCAACAAGGAAATTATGCTCCTGATTTTGAACTTGAAACACTAGACGGGAAATTTGTAAAATTATCTGATTTCTATGGACAAAAAGTCATCCTTAATTTATGGGCTAGCTGGTGCCCGCCTTGTAGAGCCGAGATGCCTCATATGCAAGATTTTTATGAAAAATATAAAGATGAGGGCATCACAATACTAGCAGTCAATTTAACAACATTAGAGAGAAACACAGAAGACATCGTTCCATTTGTGGAAGATGAATTTCAATTGACGTTTCCCATTTTACTCGATGTTGACGGGGAAATTGGTCAAATTTATCAAGCATTTTCAATTCCAACAACGTATATTATAGATACCAGTGGAAGAATTCAGCACAAAGTAATTGGCCCGATGTCTTATGAAATGATGGAACACTTCAAAAATAATATTGATTAATTGCGCGATCGCTTTTAAAGTGTAAAGTAATAGTTTGATAGAAGTCAGATAGTTGAAAGCACAGTTCAATAAAAGCCAATTGAAATGTGTAGCCCAAGCAAAAACAGCTAAGAAGGCGGAGGTCAAAGTGAATACGAAAGGTAAGTCGATTTTAATCGTTGAAGACGATATAAAGATTAGGCAATTAATTAAAATTTATTTAGAAAAAGAAGGCTATGAAGTGTGGGAAGCTGAGGATGGGAAGCAAGCGATTGAAATGTATGACCTTTATGAACCTTGTTTTACGATCATTGACTTAATGCTCCCTAAAGTGAGTGGTGAAGAAGTGTGCGAATGGATCCGCACGGTGAAAAAAAGTGACAGCCCAATTATTATGGTTACCGCAAAAGTTGATGAGACCGATCGAATCAACGGATTAAAAATGGGGGCAGACGATTACGTAACAAAACCCTTTAGTCCCAAAGAACTTGTTGCTAGGGTCGAAGCGGTTCTTCGTCGCACAGCCAATCGCTGTCATAAAATCAGTTATCGAGGGATTACTATTAAACCGTACAAAGGTGAAGTGAATTATGCAGGCAAAGAACTCTCGCTTACTAACAATGAGTGTAAGCTTTTACATATGTTAATGAAAAACCCGAACCAAGTATTGTCTAGAGATCAAATGATAGCAGAATTGTACCCGAATGATGAAAAAGAAATTACGTGGCGAACGATTGATGTTCATGTGCGGAACCTGCGCGAAAAGCTAAGAAAAGTCGATGCTCCTGATTGTATCCAAACTGTAAGAGGGATGGGGTATCAATTTGTTGCGTTTTAAACCAATTTTACATCAGATAATAAAACGCAAACTAATGTGGAAACTAACGCTTATCAATAGTATTGTGATCGGGTTGGTGATTTGGTTAGTCGGTATCTCAGTCAAAGACTATGCTTGTTATTTAATTGAAAAAGAAAATGCTCTTAGTGTAGAGCAACGGCTTGCGTTTATCGAAGGGATGGACACTTATCTTTTATTCGCTGTTATATTGTCAGTCATGATTGCAGCTGTTGTCCACTTTTATTTTATTTCTCGGTTACTAGAGCCACTGCACAGTCTAACGAATGCAACAACAGAGATTATGGAAGGTAAATATCCTCAATTAACTGAAAACACCGCCCAAGATGAGATCGGTCAATTAACGCTACACTTTAATGAGATGGTCAATTATATGAAGAAGATTGAGCATAACAGAGAAAAGATTACAAGAGATGTTGCCCACGAATTACGTACGCCGCTAACGAACATCAATGGTTACCTAGAGGCATTAAGCACGGATGTCATTAAAGGTGATAATCAATTATTTCAATCGCTCCATGAAGAATCTTTACGTTTAACCCATTTGGTTGAGCAATTACGACAAATTAATAAGTGGAACGAACATGAGCGAAACACTGCAAAGTATGAATGGGTTTCGATGAAATCACTATTGGAACAGGCGCTGCATCATTTTCAAATGGAGCTTCAAAAGCAAGCGATCATCGTAGACCTTCAACTATGTGATGTCACACTGTTTGTGAATAAAAACGGATTACTTCAGGTGATCTACAATTTAATCGAAAATGTCCATCGGTATGATCAAGGGAAGTGGATGAAGATTAAAGGGGGTGTCAACGACCGACAATATAAACTACAAATAACGAACGAGGGTCTACCTATCCAGGTTGCCGATCCAGATGAACCATTTGAACGATTTTATAGAGCTGAAGCTTCACGTAACCGCAACACTGGTGGTTCAGGATTAGGGCTATCGATCGTAAAAGAAATTATTGAGAGTCATCACGGGAAAGTCGGTTTTTCTACAGAAAATAATATCCATACGTTTTGGTTTACAATTCCAATATCACGTTCGCAGGACCAGATGAGTGATTTATAAGTTATCGACAATAAAAGTCCGACTCTGACGATAAATAATAACTCGCTTGATGCAGACGATAAGTATGCAAAAACATTAGGATGTTTTCCTAATGTTTTTTTTATGATGTTGCTATTTTGTTAATGAGCATTATGCAATTTTTTAAGCGAACACCGTAAACTGTTCTTCAAATTATTTCAATGACCAATGTATTTTCTTTTTCTCTAATATTGCTAATAGTGCGTTTCGCTCTTTTTGAATTTCAGTAGCGGTACGAACACCGAGATGTCGAATTACGGGTAATGGGGGACACCATCCTTGGAGAGCGTGTCGTAATAAAAAGTAGCCAACCACTCCTGAAAACAAGTGCCAACTTTTATTTTTAGTGAAGCCTAAGAATGTTCCTATCAATATAAAGCTAGCAGCTGAGGTTTCTAATAGTCTTTCTGTATCCCATTCTTGATCCAATTCCATTAATCGCTTTAAAATATCTTCCTTACTTTTATATTTAAAATTTTCAATCGATAACCGTGTAGCTTCTCCAATTTTTTCATTGATTTTTTTCGATGTATGCATTGAAACTCTTGCTGTCGTAGCAGGTAGTAATGCCATTTAGTTTCACCTCATTATGTATTATGAAATAAATAAACGAACAATATGCACCACGATATATGGTATAGTGCCCATTCTCAACCACCAAATTAAATACTTAAAATGGAAAAACATCCATCAAGGGGACAAACCTATGGCTGTATTTTAATTAATAAGCTGAAAAATAATATACATGTTATGAAAGGAGGCAATTAACATGGAAGTTACTGTAAATAAGATCTTAGATGCAAAAGGTTTAGCTTGTCCAATGCCAATCGTAAAGACAAAAAAAGAAATCGATACCCTTGAACCTGGACAAGTAATGGAAATTCAAGCAACAGATAAAGGGTCTACTGCTGACATTAAAGCTTGGGCTGGTAGTACAGGCAATCAGTATTTAGGAACTGTTGAAGATGGAGAAATCCTAAAGCATTACCTTCGTAAAGCAAGTGCAGAGGAAGAAAAAACGGAAACCACTCATCCTCATGTTACTAGCCTAGATGATTTATCAAAGAAAATCGAAGGAAATGAAAAAGTTAAAGTACTAGATGTTCGGGAATCTGCTGAGTATGCTTTCGGTCATATTCCAGGAGCTGTGCATATTCCACTTGGAGAACTTGAAGAACGTTTTGAAGAATTAGATAAAAATGATGAAATTCATGTTGTTTGTCGTAGTGGAAGTAGAAGTGATTTAGCGGCTCAACAGTTATCTGAAAAAGGATTTACAAACGTAAAGAACGTCGTTCCTGGAATGAAAGATTGGACAGGCCCGACCGAAAAAACACATTAATGAAGGAGTGTTCTAAATGAAAATTGCAATTATCGCTGCTAATGGTGGTATGTTTGATGCTTATAAAGTTTTTAATATAGCTACAGCTGCCGCTGCTACTGATGCTGAAGTCGGTATATTTTTTACCTTTGAGGGACTTAATCTGATCCATAAAGAAGCTCATAAGAATTTGCCAATGCCAGCTGGTGCAGAGCACTTTCAAGAAGGTTTCCAAAGAGAGAATGTTCCTCCAGTAGATCAACTAGTGGGAATGGCAATTGAAATGGGGGTTAAAATGATTGCTTGTCAAATGACTATGGATGTTATGAGTTTAGAAAAAGACCAGTTTGTGGATGGTGTTGATGTCGGTGGTGCGGTAACGTTTTTAACGTATGCTAAAGATGCAGATATTACCTTAACGTTTTAACTCATAGAAAAAGGAGAGCTTTTGATGAGCCAAGATACTGCAGTAAAAGGAATTTCCGTTAAAGAATTAACCCAAAAAATAATTGCTGGGGACCGAGTGTTTATACTAGATGTTCGAAACACAGGTGACTTTGATGATTGGAAAGTGGAAGGAAAAAACGTTGAAGTTATAAATAAACCTTACTTTGACTTGATCGAAAGCGTCGATCCCATTATGGACAAGCTTCCTAAAGGAGAACCCATCTATGTTGTTTGTGCAAAAGGTGGTTCGTCTGAATTCGTTGCAGAACAAATCGCCGATAAAGGGTACGATAATGTGTATTCGATTGAAGGTGGTATGAACGCGTGGAGCGAACATCTTGAACCGATTAAAATTGGTGAACTCACAAATGGAGGAGCTATTTATCAATTCGTTCGTATTGGTAAAGGATGTTTATCTTATTATATTGAGTCCAACGGCGAAGCAGCGATCGTGGATACTGTTCGGGTTACAGCACCGTTTGAGCAATTCATCAATGAGCATAACGTAAAACTTACCCATGTTCTTGATACTCATCTTCACGCTGACCATATTTCAGGCGCAAGAGCGATGGCTGAAAAATACGGCGCAACGTATCATTTACCTCCAAAAGATGCTGAAGAAGTAACCTTTAGTTATACTCCATTAGAAGATGGTAATGAAATTAAAGTTGGTGACGTTACGATTAAAGCCGTTTATTCACCAGGCCATACAATCGGAAGTACGTCATTAATCATCGATGATAAATACCTCTTAACTGGTGATATCTTATTTATTGATTCGATTGGGCGACCTGATTTAGCAGGTAAAGCAGAGGACTGGGTGGTTGATTTAAGACAAACGCTATATCAGCGTTATAAAGAGTTAGCTGATAGCCTCATCGTCTTGCCTGCCCATTACATGGGGATGAATGAAATGAATGAGGACGGTAGTATATCCAAAAGTCTTGAAAGTTTATATGATGAAAACCACGGCTTAAATATCCATGAAGAAGATGAATTTAGAAAAACAGTAACTGAAAATTTACCACCTCAACCAAATAGCTACCAAGAAATTCGTGAAACAAATATGGGTAAAATAACGCCAGATACCGAAAAGCAACGCGAGATGGAAATCGGGCCTAACCGATGCGCGGTTCGTTAATTAATGTCGGACAAATTATTAAACATGAAAAGTATATAAAGATTGCTTAGTTTGCAATCTTTATATACATACCTTATAACAAAAAGGAGAAGCAAGTTTAATGAGTTACTTTCTAAAGCATTGAAATAATAATAGGTTTGAATGGACGTTGGAGAGGAGTCTTTTTATGAAGGAAAAAAAGGAGACACAGGAATCAAAATATATTCAACAGCATTTAGCTAATGAAAGAACGTACCTTGCTTGGATTCGAACGGCCATTGCCATCATTGGTATCGGATTTTTAGCGACAACCCTGCATTACAATACACCCCTTGTGGATATCTATGACCAAACACTAGCGATATTTATTAGTATTTTTTCTTTACTTTTAGGACTTCTAACGATTGTATTAGCCACTTTAATCTATCTAAGAAATAGAAAGAATATAAATACGCAAACCTTTCACTCTTCATTTAAACTAATTATTTTCATGACCACCGTTATTGCTTTCATCTTATTGGTGTTTGCTATTTATTATTTAGTTTTATAAAAGGTTTGACATTATACCTTGTAGGGTATATTATAGTAATTGTAAAGCAACAATCCATAACATTCCCAGTTTAATGGAGGGATAACGATGATGTACAACGATCAAATGAAAAATAGAGTCAAACGCGTTGAAGGACAAATCAAAGCGATTTTGCGAATGATGGAAGAAAACAAGGATTGTAAAGATCTTGTTGTCCAATTATCTGCCGCTAGAAACGCATTAGACCGAACGTTAGCAGTAGTTGTTAGTGCAAATCTCGAACATTGTGTGAGAGAGCAACTACAAAAGGGAGAAAATACGGATGCACTCATCCAAGAAGCCGTGAACATGTTAGTTAAAAGTAGGTAGTTAAAGTTTCTTTTTTTAAAATAGAAATATACCTATGGGGGTAAGTTGTAAAAGACTATCATCATTTTAAATTCAAGGAGGAAATGAATGGAGTACCTAAATTATATCATTCCAATATTTTTCGTATTATTTTTAATTAACAAACTTATGCCAACAAAAGGTGTTAGACAGATGACTACAGTTGAATTAAAGCAAGTATTAAACAAAAAAGATGTTCAACTGATTGATGTTCGAACACCTGGAGAGTTCAGTTCTAATCACATTAAAAAGTTTAAAAACATTCCACTTCATGAACTTTCGACTAAAGTAAATCAATTATCGAAAGAAAAAGAAATAGTCGTTATTTGTCAAAGTGGCATGAGAAGTAATAAAGCGACGAAGATTTTAAAAAAATTAGGGTTTGAAAATGTAACGAATGTGAAAGGTGGCATGAGTGCTTGGAATTAAACGAACAAGGAGGGATTACGTTGAAACAAATCATGCCAAATGAAGCGGGAGAGTTAAAAAAAGACGATTCAATAACTTTTATTGATGTTCGTGAAGTGGCTGAAGTTGCTGCTGGGAAAATTCAGGGTGTGATCAACATCCCTCTTGGATTACTAGAGTTCAGAATGCACGAACTAGATAAATCAAAAGAATATATTATTGTTTGCCGATCTGGTGCGAGAAGTGCAACTGCAGTTAAATTTTTAGAAAGCTACGGCTTTAATGTCACTAACTTAGCTGGTGGAATGAACGCTTGGACTGGAAAGGTCATCTAAAAATTTTTGTTTAATCAAATACCCATTGTGGTATATAAATGATAAAGAATAGGTTGAAAGGGGATTTTACAAATGAAAAACATAACTATCTATACGACAAATTCATGTCGTTACTGTGTGATGCTAAAAAACTTCTTAATGGACCAAAAAATTCCGTTTAAAGAAGTGAACCTTGAAACGAACCCAGCGTTAATGCAAGACTTGGTACGAAAAACAGGTCAGTACGGGGTTCCACAAACAGAAATTAATGGTCAATGGGTGTTAGGCTTTGACCCGAATACGATTATTAATCTATTGAATAATTAAGATACTAATTACAATTTTAGGAGGAATTTATTATGAGTGGAAAATTAGCAATTATCGCAAGTAATGGTGGGTTATTTGACGCATATAAAGTATTTAACGTAGCAAATGCTGCAGCAGCAACCGATCAAGAAGTAGCAATTTTCTTTACATTTGAAGGCTTAAACTTAATTCATAACGAAGCACACAAACAACTTCCAATGCCTGAAGGAAAAGAACATTACCAAGCTGGCTTTGAAAAAGCACAAGTTCCATCTATCCCTGAACTCGTACAAATGGCACAAGAAATGGGTGTAAAATTGATTGGCTGCCAGATGACGATGGACGTAATGGGATTAGAGAAGGACCAATTCGTTGACGGTATTGAGGTAGGTGGAGCTGTTACATTTTTAGAGTTTGCAAAAGGCGCTGATGTAACTCTAACATTTTAATCCTATATTTTTTTAATTAATAATATACTAATGGGGGTATAAGATATGACTGTAAAAGCTATGGAAGCTAAAGAAGTGACGAAAAAGGTTTTTAACAAGGAAAACTTATTTATTTTAGACGTTCGTAATGAAGCAGACTTTGCTGATTGGAAAATTGAAGGAGAGAATTTTGCGTATTTCAATATCCCTTACTTTGATTTATTAGATGGTGTTGAAGGAATTATGGATAAAATTCCTACTGATAAAGAAATCTTAGTTGTTTGTGCAAAAGAAGGTTCATCTATTATGGTAGCAGAAATGCTTTCTGAAGCAGGGTTCGATGTCTATTACCTAAAGGGTGGAATGAAAGCTTGGAGCGAACACTTAGAGCCAGTAAAAGTTGGGAATTTAACAGACGGTGGAGAACTATACCAATTTGTCCGTATCGGTAAAGGCTGCTTATCTTATATGGTCGTTTCTAACGGTGAAGCTGCTATTATCGATTCAACTCGTATGACGAAGGTTTACACAGATTTTGCAATGGATATGAACGTAACCATTAAGCATGTATTTGATACACATCTTCACGCCGATCATATTTCAGGTGGTCGTATAATTGCTGAACAAACCGGCGCAACGTATTGGCTACCACCGAAAGATGCAGAAGAAGTAACATTTGAATACGCACCATTAGAAGGTGGAACCGATGTGAAAATCGGTCATACAACGATCAATATTCATGCTCTTTATTCTCCAGGCCATACGATTGGATCCACATCTTTTGTAATTGATGAGAAATTCTTACTCTCAGGAGATATTCTTTTCATCGACTCAATTGGTAGACCTGACTTAGCAGGAAAAGCTGAAGATTGGGTAGCTGATTTAAGAGAGTCACTTTACAACCGTTACCGTGAATTATCAGAGGATTTAATTGTTCTTCCAGCTCACTTTATGATTATTGATGAGCTGAATGATGACGGTAGTGTATCAGAAAAATTAGGAACACTATTTGCACAAAATCATGGCTTAAATATTACTGATGAAGACGAATTTAGAAAAATCGTTACAGAAAACTTACCGCCACAACCAAATGCTTATCAAGAGATTCGAGAAACGAATATGGGTAAAATAAACCCTACGGATGACGAAAAGCGTGAAATGGAAATCGGACCAAACCGTTGTGCGGTTCGCTAAGCAAAATATTGAATCATAGGCTTCTAGTGATACTGAAGAAGCTGGAATATTAAAGTTCTGGAAGGGTAATAGCTTATTCTATATAACTTTTATCAAAACAGAATAGTTTACTCACTAATAGACCTTCCCTACACAAATAGGGAAGGTCATGTTTTTAAGCTAATTATTGTTTTCATCTATAGGAAGCTTTAATTCTACCTCAGTTCCTTTGCCCACCGTACTATCGATTTGTATTTTTCCTCCATACGATTCCACAATTCGCTTACATACTACTAGTCCTAAACCTGTTCCTGTTTCTTTCGTAGTAAAGAAAGGTTCGAATACACGATTCAATATATCTTCAGGCATACCAATCCCACTATCGATAACATGAATGACACAATATTTCCCCTTCTTTTCTAAAGAAATTCTCACTTGACCGCTATTTTCACTTACCGCATCTAAAGCATTTTTTATTAAATTTAATAAAACTTGTTTAAGGTGATCTTTTACACACGAAATGGGAAGTCTGTCGTACGTATATTCGATAGATAGGTCAACACTTTTAAAATTAGCTTCTGAATGAATAATTGGCTCTATTTCTTTTATAATGTCTTTGGCGCAATACGTACTTAATTTATGTGCAGTAGGTTTTCCTAGGAGTAGTAATTCGCTAACGATTGTGTTGATCCGGTTGACCTCTTGTTGGATGACATTAAAGTAAAGTTGATCGTTTTCATTATTATATTTTTCACTTAAAAGCTGAACCAATCCCTTAATCCCAGTTAACGGATTCCGTATTTCATGGGCTGTGCTAGCTGCTAAGTTTTCAACTAATTCCATTTTTTGCATTTCATTTTGTTTCTTTTCGATTTTAAGTTGTCTCTTTAGCAAAGAGTATTGAATTAACATAAATAAGATATGAGTGAAAATTAACAAGATTACTACATTGGTAAAAAATGCCTTAGCATAAAGGTTATTATCTGCGGTTTCTAGCTGAGCCTGGATCCTCCACGGTACTTTGTCAATTTCTACTGTGAAGCTATATGCTCCATCCAAAGCAAGGTTTGACCCCGTGCCTATGATCATTTGTCCTGTATCGTCGATAACCCAAACCTCTTCGTCTTTACTATGCTTAATAACCGATTCCTCTATCTTATCAATTCTCAAACTACTTAATAATACTCCGCTCAGTTCTCCATTGTTTAGGACTGGAGTAGCAATGGTTATGATAAAGCGCCCTGTCACACGGCCAATGTGGGCAGGGGAAATCGTGTACTGTCCTGTTTGTATTGCTTCTTGAAAATATGGACGATCTCCTATGTTTATTGGTTGAAGAAGTTCATTTGTTCCAATCAATAAATCGCCTTCTGGATTAGACCAATAAAACCCCGAAAATCGGACGTCCTTTTCTCGAGTTCTCTTTAAAATCTCTTCAACATTACTTAAATCATCCGGATTAATTTCAATTAAAGTCGCTAACATATCAATCCTACTAACGGTTTCTCCTATAAATCGATCGATCTGACTGGCATGGAGGTTAGCGTAACTTTGAGCCATATCCATATAGATATTTTCGATTTCTTGTATTTTTTGTAGTGCTAGAGCATGACTAATCGTTATCGTAGGTATGATCGTAATCATTAAGTAGACCAGCACATTCTTCTTTGACCTAATGAATCTTTTCCAAAACATACTAACTCCTTATAGGAAAGTTTTATATTAATACATTTATAACATCTTAGCATTATAATCATACCAATGGTAGTGAAAAAATCGACATTAACCGTCATTTTTATTGGTGTAAAATTTTTAAAATTGTTACATTTTTTTCTTCCTGTGAAAAAAAAGAAAGGTATAATAGTACTATTCTAGCTGATTCTTGTCGAATTTAGATATAAATGCAACAATAAAATGGTTTAAAAGATAGAGATAATGGGAACCTATTATTTATTTGGCTCATGTAAATAATTCTAAGTTTTATTAAAAATAGGTCTTAATACATGAAAGAGCCATTTACTTAATTCGTTCTATAGAAAATGGGGGACTCAAAATGGTAGACAAACGATATAAACGGAATGAAGCCTTTAGGTATGACTTCGGTAAACCACTAGGCTGCGAGTATAGGCACATAACAACGGTTTATGATATTGAAACGAAATCAGTACCGTTTCAAGGGGAAATCAATAATATTAGTCCGAATGGCTTACAGTTAAATTGCAGTAAAGAGGATGTTAATAACTTAAAAAATGGTGAACAAGTTGAAGTGACTTTTACGTTATCGACCGAAATTTTTGTTATGGTCGGTGAAGTTGTTTGGGAGAAAAAAGATGTCTATGGCTCATTGTATGGAATTAAGTTTTTAACGCTCGGAATGGAACAAACAATCGTGGATGAGCTTAAAAAGTATGCAAAAGAACAGCTCAAAAAGTGACGGTTAACTTTTTTAGTGACTATTTGGGACATGTTTTCATGAAGTAGGAGAGGGATTCAATGGAACGTATTCGAACAAGTGATCATTCAAGAATGGAACAAATCAAGCTTACAGGAATTACAGAAGAAAAATTGGCATTTCTTTCACGCTATAAAACAACTCTTATACCTATCATTCCTTCAGTTGTTGATGAACTTTATGATGAGCTACTAGCAATCGATGAATTACGACACTTTATTGATAATCACTCAACATTAAGTCGTTTAAAAGAAGCACAAAAACTATATTTAGAACAGTGTTTTTCAGGAATAATAGACGATGCTTACATACAAGGTCGTTTTAATATTGGGAGAGTACATTCTCATATTGGACTAGAATTAAAATGGTATTTAGGTACTTATACGAAATACTTAGAACTTATTTCTAATCAGGTGGAACATTTACTACCTGATCAACATAACCAAATTATTACGATTATTCAAGCGTTGTTCTCAATTGATATGCAGATCACATTAGATTCATACAATCATTTTACAATCGACAAAGTGACAAATCCACTTCGTCATAAATTAAATCATATGTTGTCACTCTATGGGTTTACAGAGGATGATTTTAACAGACTGGATGATTTTGCGGGCTTATTTTCTTTTCAAATTGATGATATATTTCACCAATTTGCATTAGTTCTTCATGACAGGCTAAAAGATAATAAAGATGTAAAGCTGCCCGTCGATCAAGAAGCATTTTACAATTACTGTATTTAAGTTTAAAGGACTTTAATTTTCTTGATATTGGGGCCTATGAAATTAGTAATACGGATTTTGGGAGAATCACTTGGGTGGACGAAAAGCTCGTCGAACTTGTAAAAACTAAACGATATATCGGTCCGGATAAGCTAGTGGGCAGAAGGTGCTATGAAGGAATTCATGGAAGAGTCATTCCCTGTCCACAATGCCCCGTCTTAAAAAACACAACCGAACCGATCTTAGTATCCATAGAAGACAAGGAAGAAGCTAATTATTTTAAAATAAGGCAATTACCTGTAACGGAAGTTTTTCATTTATCTCGATCGATCTTATTAATGCAAGATACAACAAAAGAAGCGAAAATGATGTTCGATACACTGGATAAATTATTGCAATTAGCTGAATTTCGAGATGATGATACAGGAAATCATATTAATCGAATTGGAATCTTGTCCGGCATGTTAGCACGGTTAGCCGGAAAGGATGAAGCATTCGTCGAGCAAATTGCGATTGCTGCAAAGTTTCACGATATTGGTAAAGTAGGTATTCCTGATTCTATCTTAAATAAAGAAGGAAAGCTGGACTCTAAAGAGTGGGAATTTATGAAAACTCACGCTGACATCGGTCATCAAATCTTATCTAATCTCGATATTCCTATTATCAAACTAGCGGCATCGATCGCTCATACCCACCATGAGTGGTGGAATGGACACGGTTATCCTAATGGAATGAAAGAAATGGAGATCCCGTTTGAAGGTCGAGTTGTAGCAATTGTTGATGTATTTGATGCGCTCCTATCAAAACGTGTGTACAAAGACGCTTTTCCACCTGAAAAGGTGAAGAGCATCATAGAAGAGGGACGCGGTAAGCAATTTGATCCGAAGCTCGTTGATTTATTCCTTCGCCTTTGGGATGAGTTTCTGACGTACCACCTTAAAATGGTGAATGACAGCGGGCAAGAAGTTCCTGTGAAGCATCATTTATAGTTTAATGGTTTGAAAGTTAAACGAATAGTGAAGGACAAGGAAGTGAGGAGCCTTGTCCTTTTATACTTTAATTTTTCAGTCGCTTGAATTAGTTTCATTTTACTACTTAAGATTTCCTATTTATTAACCGATATTATCTAAAACAACAGAATAACCTTCGAAAATGGCAAACTTGTTGAAAAATAAGGACGCAAAGTCACGGGCCTAAAGCACTTATGTCATGGTCGCCGGACTACCGATAGGGTTGGGATAAAAGTTTTAAACCAAGTTTAAATGGTTTTGTACTTTTTATAAGAGCCTATCAATCTAATTGGTAGGCTTTTATTATTCGACCTTTAGCCCATGTAAGACAGAAGGGGATAAAAGGAGGTTTATCGTTATTTTTCTTTTTGAAAACTATAATTTAGAATGGGTGAGATCATGGACAAGACATCAATTATAGGAATTATTTTAGGCGTTGCCGCTATTCTATTAGGTTTAATTTTTAAAGGAACGAGTTTACTTGTTTTACTTAACCCTGCAGCATTATTTATTATCTTTTTCGGCACAGCTGCTACGATTTTAATTGGGTTTCCTGGGAACGAAGTGAAACGGATCCCTAAATTATTTAAAGTATTATTTCAAGATCAAAAAAATCCAAACGTGAATGATCTTATTAAAACGTTTGTAGACCTCAGTTCATTAGCTAGAAAAGAAGGCCTATTAGCCCTAGAGAGCCAAGTGGAAACGATTGAAGATCCTTTTTTAAAGCAAGGAATGAAAATGGCTGTCGACGGAATGGAAGCTGATTATATTCGGGATACGATGGAAGAAGAACTAACAGCGATGGAAGAGAGACATTTAGCTGGTGCAGCTATTTTCACACAAGCAGGTACATACGCTCCGACGTTAGGAGTTTTAGGGGCGGTTCTCGGGCTTATTGCCGCACTAGGTAATTTAAATGATATGGACGCCTTAGGTTATGCGATTGCTGCAGCATTCGTTGCAACTTTGTTTGGTATTTTCACAGGATATGTACTGTGGCATCCATTTGCCAATAAGTTAAAAAGAAAATCAAAACAAGAAATAATGATTAAAAGCATGATGATCGAAGGGGTGTTGTCCATCCAGTCAGGAGTTGCACCGAGAGCGATTGAAGAAAAGCTAAGAGTCTATGTTCCATATTCCGACCGCGCTAAACTTGGAGAGGCTGTAAACCGAGGAGAAAGTGTCAATGGGTAGACGACGAAAAAAGAAACATCACGAGGAACATATCGATGAATCGTGGCTAATTCCTTACGCTGACATGTTAACCTTATTATTAGCGCTCTTTATCGTACTATTCGCGATGAGTACCATAGATGCTGAGAAATATCAGCAAATGATGGAGGTTTTTAATGAAAACTTTCAAGGTGGCGGTAGTATTTTAGAGCATCCAACTCCTTCGTTAGAACCAAATCTAACGACTCCCGAAAAGAGCGAGGAAGAGGAAGTTGATGTTAAAACACGAGAACAGTTGGATTTAAAAAAGCTACAGGAACAAATCGACCGTTACATTCAAGAGAACGCTCTCAGTGACGAATTAGAAACCCAGTTATCATCCGAAGGGCTACTATTAACGATATTAGATAACGCCTTATTTTACTCAGGAAGTGCAAGCGTGAGAGAAGATGCTGAAGTGCTTGCAGACAAGATTTCAGACTTGCTCGTTACTGACCCTCCTCGAAAAATCGTGGTTGCAGGACATACGGATAATGTTCCGATTCGAACCCAACAATTTCGATCCAATTGGGACTTAAGTGCACAACGAGCTCTTAACTTTATGAAGATTTTACTGGAAAATCCGCAATTAGATCCTCGAAACTTAAGTGCTACAGGGTATGGTGAATATCATCCAGTTGCATCAAATGAAACCGATGAAGGAAAAGCGAAAAACCGTCGTGTCGAAGTTCTGATATTACCAAATTTTAATATTGATTAGAAGAGTTTTCGGGAAAACAGTGGAAACGGGTAGGGCGAAGTATCTACCTGTTTTTATTTTGATGTAGAGGGCCCAATATTAGTACTGGTGTGATCATAGACGTTATTTTTATAGATGGTATATTTTACAAAATATATCAAATCCTATAAGCAAATAATCGTTAACATCTATGGGAGGAATGTTTATGAGAAGAGCACTGGTGCTATTCGTCATTGTACTTTTGGTCTGTATTCAACTGCCGCTTGTCACTTTAGCACAAATTAATGAAGAAGTCATTGAGCAGTATCTTTCCCCTATTGGTTGGACCAAATCAGACTTAGAGGACTATTTACAAAACTACTTCGATTTGTCGGTCAATGATTTCGGCACTTTCGAAGAGCTAAAAGAATGGGTAGGAACACCAATAACCGCTGAAAACCGTCAGCAACTTTTAAATCGGTACACTATGTCTTTTGACGAACTGGAAATTCTTCTCATCGAACATGGTGACTCTCCACAAGACTACTATTTCTTAGAAGACTTAGACGCAGCCATCGACTTTTATCTTACATACAGCCATGAACTGGATGAAGTCACAGGCTTTTTTGAACAGTTAGGAATAACAGACGATGAGCTAGACCGGCTTTTTTTACATTTAAGTAAGTTAGATGAAGAAACTGTCGAAGCGCATATGAGCACTATAGAGGCGAGGCTGTTAGCTATGGGTGATTTTTCGATGGTTACAGAGTTAACAGAACAACAGAAACAGGAAATTGCTTCTATATCTACCGATATGTTGGCTACTTTGAAGATGACAGCAACATTTTATCTAGAATGGAATGGTCAAAGGGAGGCTTTTTCGCTTTTAAGCTTATTAGATAGGGAGAGCTTAGATGGAAAGATACTCGTTATCGAATTTTACGATGATGAAGGAAACTTGCTATTAGATTTATCGATTGATGAAAATATATTTGACTCGCAGTTCTTATCTGATATTGGAAAGATGTTACCGGTACTTCCGCACTTAGCTCATGAACACCCGCTTGGAGAAAAGATGCCTGAAACTGCTTCACCATACGTTACAAATATATTAATTGGTTTAATCCTTTCGTTATTAGCTACCCTGTTATATGTTCGTCTCCGTCGTAAGGGGATAAGACATGCTTCTTAGATTTTTTAATTCAGAAAGAATGATGGGCCTAAAACTCATCATTCTTCTGCTATTCTTGACAGGTTTATGTATCATGAGTTGGAATGTCTTTTGGTTAATGAAAGGTTTTTTTGCGATAGAAAAAATACCTGTTGAAACAACGGAAATCGCTCAATCTAGTACTGATGCCGAAGAAGATGTAGAGATAATAAATTTTGTTGAACCAACAAAACCAGAAAAAACTAGATTTGTTCGTGGAGAACGTTACGGTCACTTCATCGTTCCTAAACTAGAAGAAAGGATACCTATTTTTTACGGCACAAAAGAAGAACAGCTTAAACAAGGAATTGGACATGTCGAACGGACAGCACTTCCAGGAGAAAATGATAATACGGTTTTATCTGGGCATCGCGATACCGTATTTCGGCATCTGGGAAAAATAGAAAAAGGCGATCGATTGATCGTTGAAACAGAAGCAGGAAAATTTACGTATTTAGTAAGAAAAATACGTATTGTAGATAAAGAAAACCGAACTGCCATCGCGCCTAAACCGAAAGCCACCTTAACGGTCATTACCTGCTATCCATTTGGTTTTGTTGGGCACGCGCCAAAGCGTTTTGTTATAATAGCTGATTTAATCGCTCCGAAATCACTCGTTCTTGAATATAGAAAGAGTCAATAAAAAAGGGTGGAGAAGTTCCACCCTTAGTTACGATAAAATAATTTAAACTATGCACCAAACCGTGTTCGATAGCCGCACTTTCTGCATAATTCTTCGACGGCTTCACGGCGTGAAAAGCCGTTATATAAATTGTTCGCTCGTTCTCCTTCAATTATATCAGTGAAATTCATTTCGTTGACATTTCCTAAATTAATAACTCCTTCTCCATCGAGACAACATGGAATAACGGTACCGTTTGCCAAAATTCCCGCTTGGTTTCGAAGTCCATGACAGAAACCTTTGCCATCATCTTCTTCCTCGTGCAAGCTCGGCCATTTAAATTCAATATCTTGATTTATATAAATGCGCTCAGCTATTTTTACACCGGTGCCAGGTACCACTTTTTCTTCAATTTTATAATCAAGGTTAAATTCTTTTTCAAGGATTTCAAGAACTTCACGATTTCTCATTTTCTGAACGTTCGTCATGTTATCCTCAGTTAAGTTCCACAATCGCAGGGAAACAATTAAGTCCGATTGAGCAGTTGCTTCTTTAATGAAATCTAATATACTCCCTACATAACCTTCTTTGTCTGTTGATCCCTCATGTCCATCAAAGCTATGCAAGGAAAAGTTCATTTGTCTTAAGGCTGGCTTATTTATAATTTTATGCTTCGCTTTACGCAATAACGTCCCATTCGTTGTAATATTAACTTTAAACCCTTTTTCATGACTGATGTCGAGTAGCTGATCAATTTTCGGATGAAGTAATGGTTCACCTTTGACGTGTAAATAGATATAGTCTGTGTGAGGCTTAATTTGATCTAGTCGCTTTGAAAAATCATCTACTGATAAAAATTGTTTTTGCCTTTCAGTAGGAGGGCAAAAGCTGCAAGCGAGATTACAAACACTTGTAATTTCCAAATAAAATTTCTTAAACTTTTTCAATCGTTTTTCCTCTCTTCTTCTCTAATCAAAAAATCGGGAGCTAGCCGGCTAATTGTTCATGCTAATTATTATACCAAATCCTATAGAGAAGAGAGAAATGTTTAGTTGTGGAAAAAATAAAAAGACAATGGGTTACTTGAGCCAATGAAAAAAAGTCGACCCTTTGTCCAAAGGTCAACTTCTATATGTAAGTGGGTAAATGAATTAACTAGTGGAGTTGTTGTTGAATGCGATCATGCGTTGTTTCAATTTTCGACGGGAGAATATATAAATATTCAATGATCCCTTCTAGTAACTCAATTAACAACCTGGCCATATCTTCATCCAAGTCCCGTTCCAATTCTAAAATTTGATGAAACTGGCTTTCTGGATGAACAAGGCTTGTTAATGATGTGATCGGTTTATTTAGATCAAGATGCTTTGGTAAGTGCTCGATTTGCTCGGATAAAGACTGTCCTTTTACCTTATCACCGAGGAAGCTTTTCACGACACTTTCAAGAACGCGCTTCGATAAAACCGCTGTCGCTGAAGGGTCCTTAGACTGATGTACGTTTAGTGCAGAACGATAGGCACGAATCAAATCGTCTGGAATGTTCGTGTGATTTTCTACTTCAGCAAATGTTGTTTTAGGATCGTAAATATACACTTCAACGTCCTCATTCGATTTATCTAGATAATCTGAGAGCATGATTACAAAAGAAGAGCTTGATTTGCATTCTGGACAATTTCCTTTTGAAAACAATCCCGTACGATTTGCCTGGTAATCCGCTTTAAGTAAGAAGCGAGCTGTTTTACTACAATCTGGACATTTGCATTTTATTTCTTTGGGGATTTTCACATGACCATATTGGCTGTAAGTTAATATCGAACCTGGCAATATCCTTCTCATCGTTAACCTCCTACATCACAGCGAATCAATACCTAACCATGAATGAACCGGCGTGTTTTTATTATCTTACCCCAAAATGATAAAATCCCCGTACGAAACCTTTACAGTAAATAATTCCATGTTTCTTCTTCAAATATTTGTTACAATAAAATTGTAGGTTGTTGTGTGGATGTTCATTCCATCTCTTGAGTTTTATTAAAGGTACTAATAATAAGAGACCCTAATTAAATCCGGGTAAAGACAATCGAAAAGTATTTCCAATCAGTACGATCGATAAGGAGTTACTCCAAATAAATTACATAGTACACGTTTGTATATATTGTAACCCTAAAATAAATATTGAGGAGAGAAGTAATGGAAAACTTGAATAGCAGCAATAAAGACATTAAATTAATAGCGATTGATATGGATGGAACCCTTTTAAATAAACAACATGAGATTTCTGAGCAAAACCGGAAAGCCATTAGAGAAGCGGAACAAAAAGGGATCCACGTTGTCATTAGTACAGGCCGGACGAGAATGACCTGCGATGACCTTGTGAATTCATTGTCCCTTAGCTCCTACCTAATAACAGTGAATGGGAGTGAAATCTGGGACGAGAAGGGAAATCTTATTGAGAGACAGCTACTTGACTTTTCGTTTGTTGAGCATATGTACAAATTAAAGCAAAAACATAATACACACTGTTGGGCTGCATCAGTGGATAACGTCTGGCGTGAGCAATTTCCTGATGATTTTTCTTCGCACGAATGGATGAAGTTTGGATTTGACATTAAAGATGATCAAGTAAGAGATATGATATTAAACGAGTTAAAGCAAAACGATGCACTTGAAATTAGTAATTCTAGTCCGACGAATCTTGAAATTAATGCAGCGGGTGTGAATAAAGCGAAAGCGATTGAAAAAGTGTGTGAACGATTAGGCATTACAATGGATAATGTCATGGCAATGGGAGATAGTCTTAATGACTTAGCAATGATAAAAGAAGCAGGCATCGGTGTCGCGATGGGAAATGCTCAACCCTTCGTAAAAGAGTCTGCTGACTGGGTCACGTCTTCCAATATAGAAGACGGTGTTGCTGTTGCCATACGAAAATGGGCATTATAAATTAGATTTTCTACACGTGTTTAAAAGGGTCATCCAATACCTGTAGATAGAACATACACTGAGATTAAGGTAGAGCTTCTCGAATCTGCAGCTTGTGTCCAAAAATTCCTGATATTGGGTAAAGTGAGCTCTATAAATATTACTTGTGAAACTTTTGCTTATTAGAATACCATTTATAATTTATAAGAAACGCTTCAAAAGCTGAACCTCTTACTCATGGGGGAAGGCTTTTTTTCTTTTAGTATATCCTTCAAGGTGCCGGCTATTAATCAGCAATTGAATTGATTCCCTCATTCTTTCATAAATAGAATAGTTAGGACGCTAATGTTCTTTACTTGAAAATAACACAAATCCATTGCGGGAAACTACAAATTTTTATAAAATAACAGAATAGAATTAGTTAGGGGGCTAATAAAATTGGAACGGAATATAGATGAGAGGGTCGGTTACCACATTGGTGTTGTCGGCCATCTCCTGCAAAACTTATACAATGAAAAACTAAGTGAATATGGATTAACAGTAGCTCAAGCAAAAGTAATTTATTTACTTCATGCCCACGGTGATCTCCTTCAGTCTGAGCTCCAAAAGAGACTATTAATTAAAGCACCGACGATGAATGGAATCATTGACTCGATGTTAAAAAAAGAGCTTATTGAAAAAAGAGATAATGAAAGTGACAGAAGAAGCAAGACGATCATTTTAACTGAAAAAGGTAGAGTGCTAGAAGATACGTTATGGAATGACATTGGCCGACTAGAAGAAGAGCTGGTCAACGGCCTATCTAAAGAAGAACAAAAGATTTTAATTATCTGGTTAAAGAAATTAGCGTTAAATTTACAAAAGTAATACGTTACTAGTTATATAGAAAGAAGGTTCAAACAACATGAAACAAAAATTCCAGAGTGAACGGCTCGGGACAGAACCAATTCCAAAATTATTAAAAAGCTTATCAATTCCGGCTATTATCGGTATGGTCGTTATGGCGCTATACAATGTCATTGATACGATCTTTATTTCCTACGGTGTCGGGATTTCAGCAGTTGCTGGGGTAACCATCTCATTCCCCCTCATGATGATCATGATGGCCATTTCAGCAGCAATGGGGATCGGTGGTGCCTCAGTCATTTCGCGAAGGCTAGGCGAAAGAAAGGAAAAAGAAGCAAACAAAGTGTTCGGAAATGTTTTAACGCTTATCCTCTTACTCAGTGTTTTAGGGTTTGTCGGAGCATTTACCTTTTTAGAACCCGTTCTCATTTTATTCGGGGCTACACCTGATATCTTACCGTATGCTGTCGAATACATGTTCCCGATTTTATTAGCAACATTGTTTTTTACATTTGGATTTGCAACAAATAGTATTATACGTTCAGAAGGAAATGCTCGTTTTGCGATGATGGCGATGATTATTCCTTCGGTGCTTAATATCATTCTCGATGCCATTTTTATTTTCGGATTGAACATGGGCGTTCGTGGGGCGGCTTATGCGACCGTTATTTCTCAAGTGGTTACAAGTGTTATGGTCATTCAATATTTTCTATCTGGTAAGAGTACGTTATCGTTAACGATAGCCGATTTTAAATTAAAGCTCGCACTCGTAAAGGAAATTACCCTCGTTGGCCTTCCTGCATTTGTCCAACAGGCAGCAGGAAGCTTGATGATGATATCAATCAATGCCATGCTTATCCGTTTTGGCGGTGAATTCTACGTTGGGGTATTCGGAATCATTCAACGAATTATTATGATGTCCTTTATGCCAATGGCAGGAATTATGCAGGGGATGCAGCCAATTGTCGGTTATAACTATGGAGCCAAGAATTTTGCGCGGTTACGAGAGACGGTCTTGCTCAGCCTGAAGATTACGACGATAATGTCGGTTGCTGTATTTCTTATCGTCATGTTTTTCCCATCATTCCTAATGTCTATATTCACTTCAGATCAGGCGGTAATTGAAGCAGGAGTAGAATCGATGAGAGTGATGTTTGCAGCAGTGTTTTTAATTGGAATTCAAATCATTAGTAGTGGACTATATCAAGCGCTAGGGAAAGCAAAACTTGCGTTAATCTTATCTTTATCAAGACAATTTCTTTTCTTAATTCCACTCGTATTAATTTTGCCACACTTTATCGGTACAACAGGTGTTTGGTTAGCATTTCCGATTGCAGACTTCTTCTCTTTCTTATTAGCTGGGTATCTATTGTACCGCCATCGTGGGACGTTTCTCTCCAATGAAGGAAGCAGTGACGAAAGTAGTCAACAAGAGGCCGTTAAATACAAGGAGGCGACCCAATCCAGTAACTAAGCAGATCCGTTGTATAACCGGGTAAGGCAAACTCATGTCTTACCCGGTTTCTTTATGATTAATTAATCTTAATAGCCATATATAGTGAATTGCAATAAGCATACTATCCTTATAATGAGAAAGCTTAGTGCGGTTATGGGTAGGATATATGTAATGACTAAATTGGGAACATGAGGCGGACTGAAGTACCTTTTCCTAATTCACTTTCAACTGTAATGTCACCTTTAAAATGATTAACCAGTTTATAAACCATAAATAAGCCGATCCCTTGACCCGCTTCTTCTTCATTTAATTTATGATATTTTTGAAAGAGCTTTTCCAAGTTATCAGGTGAAATCCCGATGCCTTGATCAATAATATCGAGGACGAGCCTGTCGTTTTCAATAAAACTATTTAGGTAAATCGTACTGTCCTCAAAGCTGTATTTAATGGCATTACTTAATAGGTTAGAGATGATCAATTTCGTATTGATCTTTACTTATTTGGTCAGTTAACTTTTGTAAGACGGACTCAAAACGCTTCGGTGTTTCGATAACAATTGCATGTTGATTTAAATCAATAGCATTAACAATAAATGAAACGAGGTTGTCTAAATATAATTGTTCAGACTGGTAAAAATAGAGAATGTGTGAACCTTCATTCACTTGCATATTCTCTGTTAGCGCTATGGTTTTTGTAGCTATACTCATGAAAACCTCCTTTAATCTACTAATCATATCATTTATATCCTTATATAACAATTATTGGCTTAATAGACTACCTTTGTAAATTCAATTTCACATTCCGACAAGGACTCCTTTTGCATTTACCGACATTATGAATAAGTGTAAAATGAGAGGGCGAGGGGGATGTTTATGCACATTAAAGATATGTTTCAAAAGCCGATTGACCGGGATATAAAAGGTGTCATTAAAGTTGGTCAAGATGATGAAACCAACGTCTATCAAGAATTGGATGAGTATGTTGTTACAAATGAGCTATCTGAACACTTTGAAGAATTTTTTGAGGCATACAAAAGTGGAGTACTAGGCCATACGGATAAAATGGGTGTTTGGATTTCGGGATTTTTTGGTTCTGGTAAATCGCACTTTCTGAAAATATTATCGTACCTTTTAGCTAATAAAGAAATAAAAGATAGAGAGGCACTATCTTTTTTTGAAGATAAAATTTATGATGCAAAGCTTTTAGAAAACATGAAAGACGTTTCCAAATTCACGAACGATGTGATCCTTTTTAATATTGATGCCAAGTCAGATTCTGACTCCAAACTAAATAAGGACTCTATTTTAAGAGTATTTAATAAAGCATTTAATGAAATGGAAGGCCTTTGTGGTTCCGTTCCGTGGGTTGCTGATTTAGAGCGACAATTAGTGAAAGAAAACGTGTATGAGACTTTTAAGTCCACATTCGAATCAATCTCAGGCTCGACATGGGAACAATCTCGTGAAAACTTTTACTACGTAGAAGATGCGATTGTTGAAGCGTTAGCCAAAACAACAAAAATGAGTGAAGAGGCAGCGAGACATTGGTACAACAAGGCTGAAGATAATTATAGTTTAAGTATTGAAAAATTCGCTCAACGCGTCAATGAATATATAGAAAGCCAAGCTACCAATCATCAGGTGCTATTCCTCGTTGATGAAATGGGTCAATACATTGGCGACGACACTCAACTCATGTTGAACCTTCAGACCGTAGTGGAGCAATTAGGAGTTTATTGCGGCGGAAAGTGCTGGGTGTTAGTAACGAGCCAACAAGAAATCGATTCGATTACGAAAGTAAAAGGCGATGATTTTTCTAAAATACAAGGTCGCTTTAACACAAGACTAAGTTTATCGAGTGCAAATGTTGATGAAGTCATTCGTAAACGGATACTTGAAAAAAATGAGACAGCAAAGCAAACATTGCAATTGTTATATCCGCATAAGCGCTCAATCATTAATAATTTAATAACGTTTAAAGATACACCTGAAATGAAATCGTTCGCTGATGAAATCGATTTTATTAATGTATATCCATTTGTTCCTTATCAATTTAACTTATTACAAAAAGTATTCACTGGAGTACGTGTTCACGGTGCTGCAGGAAAAAGCTTATCTGAAGGAGAGCGTTCCTTATTAAGTGCTTTTCAGGAGTCTGTTATTGCCCATGCTTCGGATGAAGTAGGAACACTCGTCCCGTTTTCCGCTTTTTATGAAACGATTGAAGCTTTCCTTGATGCGAATATTCGCTCGGTGATTGCTCAAGCGAAACAAAATATCCGTTTAACAGACGAAGATGTTGAAGTTTTGCAACTCTTGTTTTTAGTTAAATACGTAAAAGAAATACCAGCAAATATTGAAAACATCACAACGTTGCTTGTGGAAAATATCGATGAGGATAAAGTCGAAAAAATGAAGAATATTCATAGTTCCTTGCAACGACTCATCGGCGAAACATTTATACAGAAAAACGGCGAAGAGTACATTTTTCTAACGAATGATGAACAAAATGTCAATCGTGAAATTAAAAGCATACCTATTGATTTTTCTGAAACGACACGGGAAATCGGGCACTTAATCTTTGAAGATATCTATAATGAGAAAAAGTTTCGTTATTCAACTCGCTATCATTTTCCGTTTAACACATATATTGATGATCTTGCCTTACATCAACAAGGTCATCTGTTTGGTGTGAAGATTATAACTCCATACTTTGAAGGGTTAAACGCAATTCACGATGCGGAACTCAAATCGATGTCAATGCGTGAAAATAATTTAATTATTAAACTTCCACCAGATACGACGTTGTTCGAAGAAATGGACCAAGCGAAAAAGATAGATGTTTATTTAAGGAAAGCGGGCGGAACGGCAACAACACCAACCATTGACGAAATTAAGTTGAAAAAAAGAAACGAGTCAACAGAAAGGAAGAAACGAGTCAAAACACTTTTAATTGAAGGACTAAAAGAGGCTAACCTCTATGTAAATAATCAAGTGTTTAAAGTGAAATCAAAAAAACCTGAAGAGCGAATAAATGAAGCGATCAAAGTTCTGATTGAGGCCCTTTATCATAAGCTTAACCAAATGATACAACATACAAATTCATTAAAAGATTTATCCTCATTATTGGAAAGGACAAACGAACAACTATCTTTTATTGATGAAGATCCGAATAAGCTAGCACTAGCTGAATTAAATGCTTATATTAGGAGAAATAGCCAGCGAGATCTTCCGATTACTATGAAGAATGTCCTAACGTTCTTTTCCAACATTCCATACGGTTGGCTTGAATATGATATCGTCGCTTCTGTCATTAAGTTGTTTAAATCACAAGAAATTAAATTACTTTTAGACGAACAGCAGATCCAGCTAGAGGATAAAGATGTTCTAAATTACTTAACAAAACGAGATTACATTGAGCGAACGGTCATAAATGAACGAGAGAAAATAGCGGCGAAATATATAAACAATATTAAAAATCTATCTAAAGAGTTAACAGGTGAGGCTGCGCTCCCTGCAGACGAAGAGCGTTTGCGAAGATATTTTAATTCAATAGTAGAAAAAGAGCTTGATTCAGTTATTAAAAGGTATTTAGCTCGCTATGACAAACAGCCTTATCCAGGAAAAGACCTTTTACTAGAAGCACAGCGTACTTTTAAAGAACTGCTAGCAATTACTGACACGCTCACATGGTTCAAAATGTCCTTTCAATTAAAAGAAGATATTCTAGATTATGTTGATGATAGAAAAGATATAAACCATTTCTTTGAAGAACAACAACCCATTTTTGACGATGCACTTGAAAAAATTGAACTTTTCGAGAAAAATCGATCTTACGTTATGGACGACAAGATCACAAAAACAATTAGAGACATGAAAATAATTGTTCAGCAAGCGAACCCGTACGGCAACATTTATCGATTACCAGTTTTAATCAAACAGTTTGTTGAAAAATTCACGGAATTATTAGAACGAGAGTGTGGTCCTGTGCGGGAAGTGATTAAGGCGGATTATGAAAGAGTTATTAAAGAACTTTCTACAAAGCCATTTCAAGACGAACTTTTACCGATCGTTAAAGAGCGCTTTGATGATTTATCACACCGATTAGAAACAGTGAACAACTTTTATGAAGCCATTGCCATGAAAGAAGAATGCGACCGATTAAAGCTTCGCTCATTTAATGAAATTTATGCAAAAGAAGCGAAACAAATACAGTCACAAGAAGCACGATTTACACTAACAATACCGTCTGGAAAAACAGTAAAATTGGACAAACCCAACCCGGAGTTTAAACCGAAAACGACTCTAAATGTAAGCATGTCGAATCTCTTGAGGGAAACAACAACGATTGAAAATGAACAAGAGATTGACAATCTGCTTGAACAGCTGCGTGAGCGCCTCAAAAAAGAATTAAAAGAAGATTCAATCATTCGGTTAATTTAAGGATGAGAAGGAGAATTATATGAATAAATCTGCTATTCGAAAATTCGCTGTCCAAGCCCGAACTCAGCTGGTTATTGATATCGAACAAAAAGCGTATGAACTTGGAATAACTCCAGGCGAGATCAAAGAAGCGGAAGTCTTTGAAGGAGGCTTCCGCGTCAATCAAAGAATTTTCCCCTTTTTTGAACTAAAGCAACGAGAAGAGCTTATTGAAAAAATAAAAGAAAAAGGCTACGAGCAAATTATTGAAGAGGTAGCTTATACGTGGTTTAACCGTTTGATAGCCCTTCGTTTTATGGAAGTGAATGATTACTTGCCAACAGGTGTGAGGGTCCTTTCCTCAGAACAGCCCTGGAAATCAGAGCCGGACATTTTAGCAGAAGCACAAAACATCAATCTAGACATTAACTTGGATAGGCTATATCGTCTTCAAGATGCAAACGACAGAGAAGGGTTGTTTAAATACTTACTTATTAAGCAATGCAACGCATTACATACAATTTTACCGATTATGTTTGAAAAGATTAACGATTATACCGAACTGTTATTGCCACACAATTTATTGCAGGATGATTCCGTCCTCCAACTTCTCGTTAGCTTAATTCCTGAAGAAGATTGGAAAGATCAAGTTGAAATCATCGGTTGGTTATACCAATTTTACATTTCTGAAAAGAAAGATGAAGTGTTTGCTGGATTAAAGAAAAAGCAAAAAGTCACGAAAGAAAACATTCCAGCAGCCACTCAGCTTTTTACACCGAAATGGATCGTCCAATATATGGTTGAAAATTCAGTTGGGCGTTTATGGTTAGACGCACAATCAAACGAAGAATTGAAAGGAACCTGGAACTATTATATAGAAGAAACTAAACAAGATGCTCACGTTCAAGCTCAACTGGACAGCTTGAAACCTACCGAATTAAAGCCTGAAGAAATTAAGGTGTTAGATCCTTGTATGGGTTCAGGTCATATTCTCGTGTACGCCTTTGATGTTCTTTATGACATCTATGTAAAGGCAGGTTATTCTCCTCGTGAAATTCCAAAGTTGATTCTTGAAAACAATTTATACGGGCTGGACATTGATGACCGTGCTGCACAGTTAGCCTATTTTGCGCTCATGATGAAAGCGAGAAGCTATAACCGACGCTTGTTTAAAGATGCAATTCAAGTGAACGTATGCTCCATCCAAGAAAGTAATGGTATTCCCAGTGAGGCGGTTGACTATTTTATTGACGCAACTAATGTTGAAATGGATGCAACAATTCAAATCGATTTAAGCCATTTCATCGCTAGTTTCCATGATGCAAAAGAATACGGTTCAATTCTAAAACTAGAAAACCTCCAACTCACTGCAGTCGAGCAACGACTAGAAGAGATCCGAACGAATGACTCAACTAATTTATTTGAAGCACAATATCGAGATCTCATCTTAGAAACAATTCCGCCGTTGCTACAACAAGCCAAATTACTAACGAGGAAATACGATGTTGTTATAACAAATCCGCCTTATATGGGAATAGGAAATATGAATCCTAATGTTAAGAGATACATTGAAAAGCATTACAATGAATACTCTAATGATCTTTTCACTGTTTTCATGGAACAAATGCACGAATTAGGAACAAATGCAAGCTATATTGCGACCATCAATCAACACTCCTGGATGTTCTTAAGCAGCTACGAACGAGTTCGATTGTTTTTAATGGATACTCAATCGATCGTTTCGATGGTCCATCTCGGTGCACGTGCGTTTGAAGAAATCGGCGGCGAAGTTGTTCAAACTACTTCATATATCACTCGCAATACACCAATTGAGGATTTTACTAGTTGTTTTATTAATCTCGTTTCGTTTGGCACCGTAGAAAAAGAACAAGAACTGTTGGATACAGATAATTGGTTTATTAAAAAAGTCGAAGAATTTAAAGGAATTCCAAAGTATCCTTTTGCTTATTGGACAAATAAAACGATGCTTGAAAATTTTAAAATGTACCCGTCGATTGACTCGGTTATTGACAATGTTGGTTCAGGAAACAAGACTGCAAACAATGACCGTTTTCTACGGTTTGTTTGGGAAGTGAATCAAGAAGATATGAACAAGCGTTGGTTTTTATATGCAAAAGGTGGACGTTTAAGAAAATGGTATGGGAACTTAGAGACAATTATTGATTGGTCAGATGAAGCAAAAGCATTTTACCGGGAAAATCCGACGTCAAACTTATTAAACCAAGAATATTGGTTTAAGGACGGAATTACCTATACCGATTTAACGACACGTGCGTTTAATGCGCGAGTGCTATCGAGCGATACCCTTTTTGATATGGCAGGACCAGCTTTGTTAATAGAGAACGAAGACGATCGACTCTACCTATTAGGGTTATTAAATTCCGTTGTTGCAAATGAAGTCTTTAAATTATTAAATTCAGGATTGCACGTTAAATTAAATGACGTTGTGCGCGTTCCGTTCGTCAGTCCACCTGATGATATGAAGGAGCAAGTCATAGCAATCGTCCGAGAGAACATCCGAATGGTAAAAGAAGATTGGGATTCGTTTGAGACATCAGTTGATTTTAAAAAACATCCATTCTTACTACACAATCGAAGTACACTTGAAGAAACATTTACAAACTGGGGAAATTATAAGACTGCACAATTTGAGCGTTTGAAAGCAAACGAAGAACAGTTAAACGAAATGTTCATTCAGTTGTATCGTCTAGAAGGGGAATATTCTTCAGCGGTAAAGGAAGATGAACTCTCTATTCGAATTGCTGAGCGTGAACGTGATGTAAAATCCTTCATCTCCTTTGCAGTCGGTTGTATGTTCGGAAGATATTCATTGGATGAAGAGGGCCTTGTTTTTGCAGGAGGAACGTTAAAGCCGAGCTGTTATGAGACGTTTAATGCGGAAAAAGATAACGTTATTCCAATTACAGATGAGGAGTATTATGATGACGATATCATCACGCGTTTTGTTAATTTTCTTCAAGTAACGTTTGGTGAAGAGCAACTCGAAGAAAACCTCGAATGGATTGCAAATGCACTCAATAAAAAAGCAACAGAGTCTCCAAGACAAGCGATTCGACGATACTTTATCAAAGACTTCTATAAGGACCATTTGCATTTTTATAAAAAACGTCCGATCTATTGGCAATTTGACAGCGGTAAACAAAATGGGTTCAAGGCACTTATTTATATGCACAGATATGATGAGGGGCTTGTTGCTCGCGTTCGCACTGAGTATCTTCATCTGGTGCAACGAAATTACGAAGCAGAGTTGGTGCGATTGAACACCTTTTTGAGTGAAGACATTTCAGCTCGTGAGAAAACAATAGCGAACAAAAGAATAGACACACTCGAAAAGCAACTAATCGAAACACAGCATTATGATCAAGTCATTGCTCACATCGCAAATAAATGTATAATGATTGACTTATCAGCTGGGGTAAAGAAAAACTATATGCAATTCCAGAACATTAAGATCGTTCAAGCAGACAATAAACCTGGGACAAGAATGAACGTATTAGCAAACGTAAAATTTTAATTTTAGGTACCAGGCACCTTGATCCCTTTAAAGTACGAAAGGATCAAGGTGCCTGGTTTTATACTTGGTTTTATTCTGTTAGAATTTGGGTATAGGTCATTATAAATAACTTTATTTCTATTATCTTAAGAGAATCTACTAGAATATTATAAAAGAGTTTAATAGGAAATCATTTTATAATAAAATATAAGCAAATGATCTGTAATTTATTGGATTCTATATAGGGTGATGAAGTCTGGGAATTGGAGGAAAAATTTTATGGAGCAACTAGAAAGATCGTATGAAAATATTACTCATTTTTGTAACCATAGTCCAATACCAATTATTGCGATTACGATCGATGGTTTTATAGTGAGTGCAAATGATTTGGCAAATGACATTTTAAATAAAGGCAAGAGTTTAGGAAGCACTTCATTTTATGAATTTATTCAAGACCGTTATCATGAACTCATTCATCATTCTACTAATCATTTACATGAAATGGAACAATCTTCCCGATTGCTCGAAGTAAAAACTTTACATAAACATTGGTTGAAACTGCATTGTCGTTTTTACACGGAAAATGAGGCAAACCTTATTTTAATCACATTAGAAGATATTACGAAGCAAAAGCAACGTGATTTACTGTTAGACTTAAATCAAACGATGCTCAATATGATTGTTAAGCGCGAATCATTGCATAATATATTAGGTCGTTTATCGCTAATGGTTGAGACCTACTTTGTCAGAAAAACATATTCATCCATCCTGCTAATAAATCAAGAAAAACGATTTAGTCAAATGGTTGCACCAAACCTACCAAAAGAATTTGCAGATCCATTTTTGGGTGAGGAAATACGTGAGAAAGGTTCCTGTGGGACAGCGATAATTCGGAAAAAAAACGTGATTACTCCAGACATCTTAACAGATCCACTATGGGATGAGTTTCGAGAGCATACTGTAAACTATGGCTTACGCTCATGTTGGTCCATTCCTATATTAATCGATGAAGAGGTAGTTGGTTGTTTTGCCATCTACCATCCATTTCCATCTAGACCAACAGTCCTAGAATTAGAAATGATTGAGACCTGTGCTAAATTAGTAGGATTAGCTATAGAAAGAAGAGAGGGAGAAAAAAGATTACTTCATGAAACAGAAAAACGCTTTAAGTTCGTTATGGATATTATGCCAGATTTAATCATCTTTAAAGATGAGAAAGGTCGTTGGCTTGAAGGAAATCAAACAGCAAAAGAAAAACTTCCAACTTTTCAATTTAGTCAAATTGGTGACGAAACAAAGCCTTTATATCAACAATATCAATATTTCCTTTCTCAAGTAGAAGAAACCGACCAACTAGTATTGGAGCGTAATTCACCTGTAAGAAGGGAGCTAAAATTCCCGCAAACTAATGGTGAAGAGTTAGTATACGACATCATTAAAGTACCTCTTATAAGTGAGGACCGTATACTCAATAAGGGTATAGTTGTTATTGGACGCGATATAACCGAACGAAAGAAAACCGAGGAACTGTTAGAAAGAAACGAACAACAATTTAAATCGTTGTTTGATCATAACCCGAACGGTATTTGTATTATCGATTTAAACGGAGAAATGACGAGCTGCAATCGTTCACTTGAACAGATTTTAGGGTATGAGTTTACGGAGATAAAAGGTAACTATTATCAAATTTTAGATCAAAGTGATGTTGAAAGAATAAAAGAACTCTTTAATAAATCACTCACAGGTAAATCCCAAGAATTTGAAACAACCATTAGACATAAAACCGGTAGAATTGTATATATAAAAGTCACAAATGTACCGATTATCGTTAAGGAAAACGTAATTGGAGTATATGGAATCGTAGAGGACATAACAGAGAAAATAAAGTCACAGGAAAACCTAAAGCAAACGAAAGAATTTTTGGAATCTTTAATCTATCATAGCGCGGATTGCATTGGTACCCTGTCATTAGAAGGGGAAGTACTACATGTCAACCCAGCCATTGAAAGTATTTACGGTTGGAAACTCGAAGAAATCATCGGTGAAAAATACCCTGTCCTTCCTGAAGAACAACGTGAAGAAATGGAAGAAATTATTGCTAACATAAAAGAAGGCAAAGATATTATCGGAATTGAAACGAAAAGAAAAAAGAAAGATGGTTCCATTATTGACGTTAGTATTACGTATTCTCCATTACGAGATGGTACAGGTAACTTGATTGGCTTCACATCGGTTTCAAGAGATATAAGTGACCGGAAAAGAACAGATGAACTATTAAAAAGATCGGACAAACTATCTGTCATCGGTCAGTTGTCAGCTGCTGTCGCACATGAAATACGAAATCCACTTACATCGATTAAAGGATTTATCCAGCTCTTTAGTGACCGAATAAAAAAAGAGTATGCTGATTTAATGTTATCTGAATTAGAACGGATCGAAGTGATTGTGACCGAGTTTTTATCTTTAGCTAAACCTCAAGCCAACCTTTTCTTAGAAAAAGATCCAGTTCAAATATTAAAAGATACATTAGCTATCATCGATACAGAAGCCTTATTAAATCAAATCGAAATCGAATGTTATATAGATCCAGGTATAAAGGCAATCTTTTGTAATGAACATAAAATTAAACAAGTGTTAATTAATATTTTGAAAAATGCCATCGAATCCATGCCAACAGGTGGAAAACTTGAAATTAAAATGAAAAACAGTGGTCCCCACGTTAAAATCGACGTTACTGACCAAGGTTGTGGCATCCCTAAAGAAAAAATTGAAAGACTCGGTGAGCCATTTTACTCAAGTAAAGATCATGGCACAGGATTAGGGCTTATGGTTTGTTTTAAAATCATTGAAGAACATAATGGATTAATTGAAATTGAAAGTGAACTTGGAGAAGGAACGACAATTAACATACATTTACCAATTTCTAAGGAGCTATAGCAAGAGAGTAATACGATATACTTGCTAATGCTAATTAGTTCTTATGACCAAATGGTAGTAGATTAAACCTGCCCCTTGGTCTTTTTTTTGTTTGGGGATTAAATTAATACTCAACATTTGCTTCATACAAAAGAATAGTGGATTATTGAAAAAATATGGAAAATAGATTAATATATTATGGGTATAAGTAACTAGATTGCCTTAAAATTTTACTAACGAATTTACTTATCTCTTAAAGTCTTAAAGTTACAAGACAAATAAGTTGCAAGCACGATTAAAAGGAGTAAACTATGTTCCAATCGATCTTATCTAACTTAGCTATCATCTTATTAACTCATCTCGTGATGAGTACTTTAATGAATTATAAAGACCGGTTAAGACCACATCTAGTGTCTATCAGTGTCGTTATCATTTTTTCTGGTGCCGTTATTTCCATGTTTTATTTACCCATACAATTTGGTGAATATCGCCTAGACTTAAGGCTAATCCCCCTAATCTTTTTAGCTTTATTGAGAGGTTGGAAAGTAACACTTCCTGTATTAATCATTGTTTCTATGTGGCGATTTTTTATGGGGGGGGACGGGGCCCTGCCTGGAATTATCTTTGGTTTGGTCTTACCGACTCTTTTCGCTCTAGCTTTCTATAAGAGAAGTGATGTACATACAAATATCCTCCCAAAGGTACTAATTGTTACAGTTTGTTGGTTTATTTCTGATTTCCCAATTGTATTCATCATGCCAAATGGATTAGAGGTTTTTAAAAGCATTTTCTTTATTCGATATGGCTCATTTATTGGAGCTTCATTTATACTCTATTCGTTTATTTTACTAGAACACAAAAGAGATGCATTGAAGCAACAGTTAGAATTTTTAGCAACGCACGACCAATTAACCCAGCTGTTAAATAAAAATAAGTTTTTCAACATTGTCGAAGGAAGGAAGAGTGCATCCTCATCCCAACCTTATATAGCTATGGTCGATATTGATCATTTTAAACAGTTCAATGATACATACGGACATCAAGCAGGAGATGCTATACTGGTCCAATTATCTTCAATTCTAAAAAAGTATGATAATATAACCGTTGCTAGATATGGTGGGGAAGAATTTATCATTTATATTGAGAGTTACAGCTTTGATGAAGTAACTAAAATTCTTGAAAATATCCAAAAAGACATTCGTAAAGCAGAATTTTCGATAGATGATAAAATGCTTAAGATCACAGTTTCTATGGGACTAGCAAGATTGGAGGATCATTCTGAAGTTCGTCATGCTGTTAAGGTTGCAGATGATAAATTATATCTTGCTAAAGAAAATGGTCGCGACCAGTTAGTATCATAAGATCGAAAAATTAATCCTTCTCTTCACTTTCTGCGACTAAAGAAGACTAAGATCCTATCATGGTCTTAGTCTTTTTTTGGTAAAAAACTCCTAAAAATGCAAAGTTGTATTATGTTTAAAAGCAGCACGCTAACGCTGATTTCATTATATAACCCAAAAACAGTTCAAAATACCTAATTACAAAGGTTTAGAGAATGATAAATAGCAAGTGGCAAATGTTTGTGATACTATCGTTACCTCTTATATACCCTAATAGGTAAAAAGTCTTAGGTTTATATGACCAAAAAGATCAAAAAGATTCTTATTAAATCATTCAATCAACTATATGAAGAAGAAAAAATGATTGTTCCTTAAAAACAATATTGCTATCATACTAATGTACTAAAGAAAACTACAAAAAATTACATAAGTATAAAAAATAGACATAATTAATTATAGGTACCAACTACTAGTGGGGGGGATTTTGTGGAGAGGATGCTAATACCTGCTTATGATGAAATACACAAAGAGCTATCAGATATAAAATATGCTCTTGATAAATCATCGATCTTAGTGGTTACGGATGTTAAAGGCGTAATCACATACGTAAATGAAAAATTTTGCGTCATCTCTCAATATGAAAAAGAAGAACTGATTGGTTCAACACACCGAATAATTAACTCGGGTTACCATTCAAAAGGTTTTTTCAAAGAGATGTGGGAAACCATTCAAAAAGGTGAGATCTGGCAAGGGGAGATTCAAAATAAAGCAAAAGATGGAACGTTATATTGGGTCGATACGACGATTGTTCCGTTTTTAGATGGGGAAGGAAAGCCTTACCAGTATGTAGGTATTCGTAATGATATTAGTGCTCGGAAAAAGATTGAAGAAGACCTTCGTCTCAGCCAAGAGGACTATCGACGATTAGCGCACTTTGATTCGTTAACAGAATTACCAAACCGCTTAAGCTTTAATCTAACCTTATCCGAAAAGATGAAGGATCATGACCAGCTTGCCGTTATGTTTCTCGATTTTGACCGCTTTAAACTGATTAATGATACATACGGACATTCTTTTGGTGACATTCTCCTAAAAAAGGTGGCTGACCGATTAAAGGATTTAATCGAAAATCAAGTAGTTGTTTCCCGACAAGGCGGCGATGAATTTATATTTATTGTTCCATATGAACACGTTGATGAAGTAGAACGAGGTGCTACTGCACTATTAAAGCTGTTTTCTACACCTTTTATAGTGGAACAACAAGAAATTTTTATATCAACGAGTATTGGTATAAGCCTCTATCCTCATCAAAGTATTCATGCAGAAGAGTTATTGAAACAAGCAGATATCTCAATGTATAAAGCGAAACAAAATGGTGGTAATCAATTTCTTTTTTATGAAGAACAACAGCAATTAGAAGTCATTGAAACGCTAGAACTTGAAAACGGATTAAGAAAAGCGATAGAACAAAAAGAACTTAGTTTATTTTATCAACCTAAAGTAAATATTCATTCGGGTCATACGTATGGAGTTGAAGCACTCATTCGCTGGAAACATCCTACGCTAGGTATCGTTTCACCTGTGAACTTTATACCAATTGCTGAAAAAACAGGTTTGATCGTTCCGATTGGGGAATGGGTTCTTCGTACAGCTTGTGAAAAAGCTAAAATGTTACTCGATCAAAATATAAAAATTCGAGTGTCTGTTAACGTATCGATGGTTCAATTACTACAAGATGACTTTGTAAAAAATGTTAACGATATACTTACAACAGTGGATTTGCCTGCCCATTATCTTGAGCTTGAAATTACTGAAACCGTCGCGATGAAACATAAAGAATTTACAATCAGAGTGCTGACAGCTCTAAAAAATATGGGTGTTAAACTTGCCATTGATGACTTTGGTACCGGATATTCTTCTTTGAATTATCTAAAAGAACTTCCAATCGATACCGTTAAGATCGACAAGTCATTTATTTGGGATATGAAAGAAAGCAATTTTGATCTAACACTAATTGAAGCAATCATTTCTGTATGTCATAGTTTAGACCTTACCGCTATTGCTGAAGGCGTTGAAACAGAGGAACAATACGAACTACTAAAAATGAAAGACTGTGATGATGTTCAAGGTTACTTTTTCAGTAAACCATTACCTGAAAAAGACCTAGATGAGTACTTATCTAGAAATTAAGGTGTATGAGTCGTGAATGAATCCAAGACTCGTTTAGCACACTTAGAATAAAATAATTATTTAAATTTGGGGGATGTATGAGAAACTTATTTACAGTCAAAAAGATAGATAGGACACAGAATATATTTGAAAAGTTAACTCAACATAATTCTGAAGTATACATTAAAATAGATCGAAACAAAGACATAATAAAACAAATTGAAATGATCAATTTAACAACGAGGGACTTAACGATCATTCGTGCTATACAACCTGTTATTAAGGAACATTTGGATCTTATTGTAGAACAATTCTATAATAATTTAGGCAAAGAACAATCACTTATGCGTATAATTAACGACCATAGTCATGTCGATCGGTTAAAAAAGACGCTTCATAAACATATTTATGAAATGTTCAGTGGGAAAATTGATGACTCTTTTATCCAGCAACGAAATATAATTGCACATGTACATGTTCGTATCGGTTTAGACCCTAAATGGTATATGTGTGCCTTCCAAGATCTACTACAATCTTTAGTTAATATCGTTAGTGATCATGTACATGATGTCAAAGAAAACAGCGAAGTTATTATGGCAATTACAAAAATCCTTAATTTAGAGCAGCAAATTGTGTTAGAAGCTTATGAGCTTGAAAATGAACGTATTCGGAACGAAGTAGCCTTACAAAAGAAGGAAATGCAAATGCTAGTCAGTTCGAGTGCCCAAGAATTGGCCGCCATTAGCGAAGAAACGAGCTCTTCTTTACAAGAGATGACCGCCAAAACAAATGAAATTAATGATCTCACTGAAGCAAGCTCACAAATTGCGATCTCAACAGAAGAAAAATCTAAAGATGGAAAAAGTCGATTGGAATATCTCGTCAAAGTCATCACTGTAACTGAAGAGAATATGAAAACGATTGCCATCGAAATGAATGACTTAATGACAGCGTCAAAAAAAATTGAGGAAATTTCAAGAATGGTTACATCCATCGCTGATCAGACCAACCTGCTTGCATTAAATGCTGCGATTGAAGCAGCTCGCGCAGGTGAGCAAGGAAAAGGATTTGCCGTCGTTGCTAATGAAGTTCGAAAATTAGCGGAAGATACGAAGAATGCCGTATCGGGAGTTTCTGTCCTAGTAAGTGAAATTAATCAATATACAGCCAATATGTCAAAATCGATAACTAACAATACGGGGCAAATTAATAAAGGGACAGCGGAGTCCAATATGACTAGCGAATTTTTTGATGAAATTGTGCAGTCAATGGTTCATATGAAAAAACAAAATCTTCTAATTGCTGATGAAATGCAACAGTTAACTACTATTTTCAAAGACATTAATGGAGCAGCTGAACAAGTAGCGGTTGCGTCTGATAAACTAACGAATATCACAAACTCATTATAATATTAACCGTACCATAGGCGTAAATTATAGACATCGTGTCCATTTCTTAAGGGAAGTGAATGCGATGTCTTTTATTAAGTCTCTTTTCTCAAAGATTGTTGCTCCTTGCTTTTGGACCGAAGCCAAGCGGATGCTTGGCTCTTCACGCTGTGCGTGAAGGTTTTAAATAAAATAGCCGTTCAGATAAATGAATTTGTCTCGAAAAGGTATTTTATTTTCCAAAAACGGTCAAAAAGCAACAAAGTTTACGAAATCAGGCTTTATTAATAATCGTTTAACCGATTATTTTTAAGGATTTTCTGTTACTCATTTACAAGTGATTACACGTTCCGGTATGATAGATGTTGGTCTTCTTTTATGACTTTAAGTCTATTGTTGGTGGACTTGTTCATATTGTAAAAACAAGTGCAATTGTAACAAAGAAACAGAAAAATGCAACTTTAAACATACATACTATTTATTATTTAGAACGGAGATTAAGCATGACACAAAAGCTTCCATTTTCAATTTCAAAAACTGAATTATTCTTCGACCGCCTTGGAGACTATGTCGGTGATGTTTTTTATGATATCTTACCCGAACAAGGATATGAATTACGAGATGAACAAATTTATATGGCCTTCCAAATTGAACAAGCTTTCAAAAATAAAAGTGTTAGTTTTGCTGAAGCAGGTGTAGGGACAGGGAAAACATTTGTATATTTGTTATATTCGATTTGCTACGCAAGATATATGAGAAAACCAGCAATTATTTCCTGTGCCGATGAAACCCTTATTGAACAACTTGTAAAAAAGGGTGGGGACATTGAAAAGTTAGAAAAGGCGCTCGGTCTTAAAATTGATGTTCGTTTAGCAAAGTCACGTGAACAATACGTTTGTATGAAAAAGTTAGATCCACTTGCAAATCGTACTGAAGATGAAGATATATTGCGTGTTCACGAGGAAATCCCAAGCTTCGTTTACGATACAAGTTCTTCAATGGCTTTATTTGACCGTTACGGTGATCGGAAAGACTATCCTTGGCTGTCGAATCCGAAATGGGAGCAAGTAGGCTGGGATCCATTGCAACAATGCTCAACCTGTGAGTGGCGTCACCGCTGTGGCCAAACACTTCATCGTAACTATTACCGTGAGTCGACCGATTTAATTATTTGTTCCCATGACTTTTACATGGAGCACGTGTGGACAAAGGAATCGCGAAAGCGCGAAGGGCAACTTCCGCTGTTACCTGAGGCAAGTTGTGTCGTGTTTGATGAAGGGCACTTGCTTGAGTTTTCTGCGCAAAAAGCTCTAACTTATCGCTTTCATTCGGAAACATTAACGACAGTATTAACTGCCTATATGAATCAAAATGTTCGTGAAGAGTCACTTATACTAATTGAAGAAATTTTAGCATTACACGACGAATGGTTTGATATTTTACGAGATTCAGCTAAAACAGTAGAAGGTTCGTACCGACTTGATGTACCTCGCTCAAAAGTGATGCTCGATTTAGCTACAAAGATGGACCGGTATGTCCAAGAATTGTTAGAACAACTCGTGTTTGACTCTGAATTATTCACGCTTGAAGGTTATCATGTCAAGATCATTGAAGAATATTTAGAGTTTTTCTCTTATGGGTTAACGACTTTATTAAAAGAAGGCGAAGGAATTTTTTGGTTGGAAGAAAGTGAGTTTGAAACGTCATTCGTCATTATGCCACGCCTTGTAGAAGATATCTTAGAGAAAGAAGTATTTTCTCAAGGCATTCCATTTATCTTTTCATCGGCTACATTATCGAAGACCGGTGACTTTTCTTATATCGCAAACAGCTTGGGAATAACGAACTACTCTTCATTTACAGTTGCGTCACCATTCGATTATGAAAGTCAAATGAAACTAACGGGTCATATCGAAGAAAGCGAAAAGATGAAGTGGGAAAAGATTGGAACAGCATTAACAAATAATGATGGCCACTCACTCGTACTTTTTACATCTGTAGAAGAGATGGATCGTTTCCGAAAATGGTCTGACCAACAATCATGGAGCTTTGATATCGTTTTTGAAGGAGACCAGGAGATAAGTATGTCTGTACGTCATTTTCAACAAAACCCTTCAACTGTACTTTGTGCATATCACTTATGGGAAGGTTTGGACGTTCCAGGTGAATCTTTAACACAAGTCATTATTTCGTCATTACCGTTTCCACCACATGACCCTGTTTTCCAAGCAAAACGAAAGCATGTTGAAGATCCAATGCAAGAAATTGATACTCCTTATATGTTACTTCGTCTTCGTCAAGGAATAGGGCGCCTCATTCGCAGCCGTGAAGACCACGGTAATGTACACTTATGGATGACTGAGGAACAAAAACAATCACATTTTGAAGAAATTAAGAAAGTACTTCCTGTTGAACTTACGTGGGAATAATAATCGACAATACTTGTAAATCATTAACCTGAATAACGACAAAAGCAGTTGCATCTACGAAAAGTGCAGCTGTTTTTGAATCTTTCAACCTTTATTGAAAGTATAAACTCCTTAAAATGCAAATTATTTTTGCGTGGACCTGATCGATTTTTTTGCAATGCGCAAAATTATACATTGATGTATATTATGTGTAAGACAAAGTTTATTCTATATTCATAGTTTTATGCATAATCAGAACATTAGGGAAGTTGGCACGGTTTTTGCAGTGTGATATAGAAAGAGCTAAATAACTGGGAGAGGTGAACCTTTTTATGAACACAACATTTAAAAAAATATCTATTATCGGAGTACCCATGGATTTAGGACAAAAACGTCGTGGCGTTGATATGGGGCCAAGTGCATTAAGGTATGCAGGTTTAATAGAAGAAGTTGAACAGATTGGCTATGAAGTAAGAGATTACGGGGATTTGCAAATTGACAGGTCACGAGTTAAAGAAACGGTTCCCGTGAACTTGACGAATTTACATGAAGTCATTCGAGTGAGTGAAGAGCTTCAAAAAGAAGTAGAAAAAATCCAAGAAGAAGGAAGCTTTCCACTGTTATTAGGCGGGGATCATAGTATGAGTATCGGTTCTATTGTTGGTTTAAGTAAGCGTTAGCAAAATCTCGGTGTCATTTGGTATGATGCACATGCTGATTTAAATACAGCGGATACATCTCCATCTGGAAATATACACGGTATGCCACTTGCTGTTAATTTAGGGATCGGGCATCCGTCACTAACTACTATAGGTGGATATTGTCCAAAAATCAAACCAGAGAACATTGTTATTATTGGAGCAAGGTCTATTGATGAAGGCGAAAGAGCCCTAATTAGAGAAAAAGGTATAAAAGTATATACGATGCATGAAATTGATCGCCTCGGCATGACAAAAGTCATGGAAGAAACCATAGAATATTTATCTGAAAGAACGGACGGTGTGCATTTGAGTCTCGATCTCGATGGAATTGACCCGACAGATGCACCAGGTGTAGGGACACCTGTTATCGGCGGGATTTCCTATCGTGAAAGTCATCTTGCGCTTGAAATGTTAGCTGAATCAAATTTAATAACATCCGCAGAATTTGTGGAAGTTAATCCTATTTTAGATATAAAAAATAAAACAGGTGACGTAGCCGTTGCATTAATCACTTCCCTTCTCGGCAAAAGACTATTATAATATTAGTTCGACCTTATTTTTATACATCAGGAGGTGCTAGTATTGACATCTAGTGACAATGGAATGCAGAAGAAGAAACCAACAGCAAAACCCTTGCCGTTAAAAGGTTATTTGCTTTTTATAATACCTTCATTGCTCGGTATATTTCTTTTTATGACACCTTTACCATTTGGAGAAGACGCAGCAATTACGATCCCAGTTGCATTTTTAGCGAAAGAACTAGAAGGGCTGTTAGTCGGCGTACTCCCCGCATTAGTAACGCTTATCCTATTCTTTGTAGCACTTATAACGGGTTGGATAACAATATTTAAACCGAAAAAGTTAATGAAAAGTGAACTGCTGAAAGCTTTGTTTGATGTACATCCAACATGGTTTGTCATTCGGGTGATTGGATTTATTTTAGCGGCGATGACATTGTTCGAGCTCGGTCCACAATGGGTTTGGTCTGAAGACACAGGGGGATTACTTTTATTTGTCTTAATACCTTTGCTGTTTACGGTATTCTTATTTGCGGGGCTTTTTTTACCGCTACTTTTAAATTTTGGATTGTTAGAGTTTTTTGGAATCTTATTCAATAAAATAATGAGACCTGTTTTTACACTTCCAGGACGTTCATCCATTGACTGCTTAGCTTCATGGATGGGGGACGGGACAATTGGTGTATTGTTAACCAATAAACAATACGAAGAAGGCTTTTATACGAAGAGGGAAGCAGCAGTAATTGGAACGACATTTTCAGTCGTTTCCATTACGTTTAGTATTGTCATATTAGCTTATATGGAGTTAGAGTATTTATTTTTACAGTATTACTTCACCATTGCGATCGCTGGTTTTATTGCGGCCGTTATTATTCCGAGAATCCCGCCGTTATCGCGAAAACCAGATACGTATTACGTAGTAAATCAACAACGTATAGAAGATAGTGAATTAAAAGGTCAAAATCTATTTGCTCTTGCATTGAAAAAAGCAGTCCAAAGGGCGACGTCTAGTACGAATTATTTTTCAGTTCATGCTAAAGGTGGAGTTAAGAACGTTCTCGATATGTGGTTTGGCGTTCTTCCAGTCGTTATGGCATTCGGGACGATTGCTGTAATTATTGCTGAATACACAACATTATTTGCAATTCTCGGTGCGCCATTTGTACCTTTACTAAATTTAATGCAAGTACCTGAAGCTGCACAAGCAGCGCAAACGATGGTTATCGGTTTTGCGGATATGTTTTTACCAGCGGTGATCGGAAGTGGTATTGAAAGTGAATTTACTCGCTTTGTTATTGCCTGTGTTTCAGTCACACAGCTAATTTTCATGTCTGAAATAGGAGGATTACTACTTGCGTCGAAAATACCTGTTAAATTCAGCGATTTGCTCATTATTTTTATTGAGAGAACATTAATTACACTTCCTATTATTGTATTAATTGCACATCTTATTTTTTAATATTCTTGTATAACAAAAGGCTGTATCATTCGTTAAACGATGAATCAGCCTTCTTTTGTTTATTTGCAGGATGACACATGACATCCCCGATATCATTTCAAAAAATTAGAGCACCTAAAACGATTCTTTATCCTCAAACCTTGAGAATAGGAAAAGGACCCCAAAATGGAGTCCTACTTTACTTATTTTTGAACGTTGGCAGCTTGTGGTCCACGAGCGCCTTGTTCGATATCAAACGTTACAGTTTGACCTTCTTCTAATGATTTAAATCCATCACCTTGAATTGCTGAGAAGTGTACGAATACATCGTCGCCACCCTCAACTTCGATAAATCCAAAGCCTTTTTCTGCATTAAACCATTTAACTTTTCCTTCTGCCATGTGTAAATGCCTCCATAGTGGTTATATATACCACGATAGTATTACTATTTTTGTCCAATAACACGTTTGAAACTCAGTACTTATTATGTAAGTATTTGTTCTTTATGTTGAATGGAGCAAAAATAATTGTATTTATAATAGCAGTTTCGAGTAGGACAATGCAAGTTTCTCCCAAAGGAAATTTATAACAATTTATTTTCATCATTATAAGAGATTAACATTTACCTTTTTCCCATATATTAGAATTTTTTAAAAAGTTTAGCGTTGATAAAGAAGAGTAGGTGTTAAAAGAGTATATTGTTTGTTTTGGGATCATTCCTGAAAAAATAACCAACCTTTTATATGAGAATATAAAAAAATTGCAAAATTCTTATTTTTGTCTACAAAGTTTGTTAGAATGAAATGGTAAATAAACTTTACAGGGAGGAACAAATATGGAAAAGCAACGTGTTGTATTAACTGTAGAAAATCATGTCGGTGTCGTTACAATGAACCGACCGGAAGCTGGAAATGCACTTGATCTTCAAATGGCAAAAGAATTAATGGAAGTAGCAATTCACTGCTCAGAAAATGATGAGATTCGCGCAGTCGTTATCACAGGAGTGGGAAATAAGTTTTCGGTGGGTGGAGATCTAAAAAGTTTTGCGAAAGAAGGAGATGAGATTGGTACGCATTTAAAAAATGTTACCGCTTACTTGCATCAAGCCATCTCTTATTTTGCTAGGATGAACAAGCCGTTTATCGGTGCTGTAAATGGGATTGCAGCAGGCGCTGGTATGAGTTTAGCGTGTGCATGTGACCTCGTTTACGCATCTAATAACTCCAAGTTTGTCATGGCTTATAATAAAATTGGCTTAACACCTGATGGTTCAGGTAGCTACTTTTTACCCCGAATCGTTGGAATGAAACGAGCATTGGAATTGATGTACACTAACCGTATGTTAAATGCTCAAGAAGCTAACGAATGGGGCATTGTAAATGATGTCGTTCCTGAAGCCGACTTAATGAATGTTGTTATGGAGTTAGCAGAAAACCTTGCAAAAGGACCTGTCCATGCTTTCGGTGCAACTAAGAAATTATTTGCCCATTCCTTACAAGAAACATTGGAATCCCAAATGGCAATTGAAGCGACTTCATTGTCTGAGCGAGCAATCAGTCAGGAAGGTCAAGAAGGGATTCAAGCATTCTTAGAAAAACGCGAGGCTGATTTTTTAAAGAACTAGCTATGTTAGATTATACTGTTGAAATCCGTTGTTATTCGGACTCCGACTTTAAGCATTAATAGACAAAACCCCATTTTGGTTAAATGGGGTTTTGTTTTTGTTATATGTAGATCTATTTTTAGTTGTTCAAATGGGTACACTTTAAATATATTTACATGAATTTGAGCCGTTAATGAACATTAAGTCATACAAAACAATAGAAATTAAACGGATAAATAAACCGAGATGGAGTGAAATGATGAAAGCTGTAACTTACCAAGGGCCTAACAATGTTGTTGTCAAAGATGTACCTGATGCATCTATAGAAAAAAAAGATGATATTATTGTAAAAATTACATCCACAGCGATTTGTGGTTCTGATCTGCACTTGTATCAAGGTAATATGCCATTACCGGATGGTTATATTATTGGACATGAGCCAATGGGGATCGTGGAAGAAGTTGGACCCGAAGTCACAAAAGTGAAGAAAGGGGATCGAGTCGTTGTCCCTTTTAACATTGCATGTGGGCACTGTATATACTGTGAACATGATTTAACGAGTCAATGCGATAATTCGAATCCGCATTACGACTCGGGCGGGTATTTTGGGTACACTGAAAAATTTGGTGATCATCCTGGGGGACAAGCCGAATATTTAAAAGTACCGTTTGGTAACTTTACGCCATTTCTCATTCCAGAGTCGTGTGAATTAGAGGATGAGTCATTGTTATTTTTATCAGATGTGTTACCGACTGCTTATTGGAGCGTCGATTATAGTGGTGTAAAAGAAGGAGATACCGTCATTGTTCTCGGTTGTGGCCCTGTTGGATTAATGACACAAAAATATGCGTGGATGAAGGGGGCGAAGCGGGTAATTGCAATCGATTATTTGGACTATCGTTTGAATCACGCGAAAAAAATGAACAATGTCGAAGTATATGATTTCACTAAGTTTCCGGATATGGGGGAACATTTAAAAGAAATTACACAAGGCGGAGCAGATGTTGTCATTGATTGTGTGGGAATGGACGGTAAAAAATCACCGCTTGAGTTCATCGAACAAAAGTTAAAGCTTCAAGGAGGAACTTTAGGCCCGATCCAAATTGCGACTAAGGCGGTAAGAAAAAATGGAACGGTTCATCTTACAGGTGTATACGGTTCAAATTATAACCTGTTCCCGTTAGGTGCTTTCTTCGCAAGAAATATAACGTTAAAGATGGGACAAGCCCCAGTTATTCCTTATATGCCAATGTTATATGATCAAATTGTTAACGGTGAATATGACCCAAAAGAAATAATTACCCATAAAGTTTCACTAGACGATGCAAGTCAGGCATATAAAATATTTAACGACCATCAAGATGACTGTATTAAAGTCGTTTTAAAACCGTAAACCACGATAAAATAAAGAGACTGACGGCTAGATTCCTGAAGAAGCACAATCATATAAACTTACTAAATTATTATCGAAAATTTAGTAACTATAAATTCAGTAATTAACTGTGTATCAGTCTCTTATATTTTTTAATTCCTGTATAGATAACCTTCCTCCAAATGATTTTTATTCCACCAACTCATCGTATATGTTTAAACTAAGAGATGTTGTTTTTCCAAGAGAAGGAATTTCTCTATTAAATATCGAAAGTAATATTATAGATGAATTTAAGTTGATTTGAATATTAGGGGGAAGAAAAGTTGGACAAAGAATCCGTAATAAAACAAGCGCAAAGAGCAGCTGAAAAAACTGAACTGACTTATGAGAAAGTGTTTCTATTTCAATTTTTTGATTTTCAATTTTCATACGATGAACAGAAAAGGCAATGTACAATCGAGTGTCCAGTAAGTGAAGCGATGTTTAATCCATTAGGTACAGTGCATGGCGGGGTTTTTACGTATTTGGCTGATACTGCAATTGGTCATTTACATTTTCGATTTAAGGAAGATCCATATGTTTCGCTTGAATTAAAAACGACTCACATGAATGCTGTCACAAGTGGGAAATTAATTGCTAAAGCCCGTTTTTCTAAAGATGGATACAATGTTACATTTGCAGAATGTGATATTTATAATGAAGATGGTGTACTAGTCAGTACCACATCAGGAACTTTTTACAGAGTGAAAAAACGTTAGAAAGTCAACAGATTGATGTTGGCTTTTTAACGTTTTTATTGTTATAGCAATGTAGGCAACTTTAGCTGATGTTCTTGCGAAAAAACTTAACACCACCATAACCAATTAGTCCAGATCCGTTATATATGAATATGTAAATGAGAGCAGATGAATTTAAATATATTATTAGAATGGCTACAAATGTAATGGTGGAAACGAGCAGTGATACAAGTAAAGAACTCTGTCTGAAAGCGCAAGCCACTCCTTGGAGGACATACAAGATTGGGAAAATCAATATTAATGAAAGAATAAATAATCCTTTTAAATTTGCATGAACATCTGAAAAAGCTAGGGGGAAACTCCCTAGCTTAATGGGTAGCAATTATTCCTCTTCAAAGTAATCACAAAACTCTTTAGTATGTTGTTTGTTTTTTTCTTTAAAATAAGGATTATCTTCGGTAGCATCTTTTGTGTCTAGATTCGTTTTCATAACAAAAGTAGGACTGTCCGTTGGTTCGACGATCATTCGGTCCGACATCTTATTAAAATCGGGCATGTTTTGGCTTCCTTGTTTTTCTTTTTCCATCTTAATAACACCTCCTTCGTTTTAGGTTGCTTTCTCCAGAAGAAAAATATGTAATAGAGACAAGACTGAACAAATGTTCATTTTTATGAAGATCATTTTATCTTTATGTAAAAAACATTGCTAATTATTGTAGGTTTAATATATATTAGTAGTAATACATTTCAGGAGAGTGATGGAATTTTGGACAGTATACCCTATGACTCGATAATCTTATTAGGGGCATTGTTATTGTTATCTGGATATTTTTCTGCGTCGGAAACTGCGATTACAAGCGTAAACAAAGTGAGGTTACGAAATCAAGCTGAGCAAAATAATGTAAAAGCAATACGCTCATTAAAAATGGCAGAAAATTTCGACCAAAGCTTATCAACCATCTTAATTGGAAACAACATTGTTAACATAGCGATGGCGACGATTGCGACTAAGATTGCAACTGACATGTATGGTAGTAACGGCAGCACACTACTTGTTACGACGGTCGTTATAACCTTATTAGTTTTAGTGTTTGGTGAAATTTTACCGAAATCGTTAGCAAAGCAGTATGCAGAAAAATATTTACTTGCAATTTCTGCCACTTTGAGGGCAGTCATGAAAATCTTCTATCCAATTACATGGCTTTTTGTTCAACTCAAATTAGGAATTAATAAACTAATGGGAGATAAAGGAGAAGAGCCAAGTGTGACAGATGAGGATGTAAAGGCCTTAGTCGAAATTGGAGAAGAGGAAGGGACATTTCACACTCAAGAACGGGAACTTCTTCATAATGCAATCGAATTTGATGATATTGTCGTTAAGGACATTCTTACACCAAGACCCGATGTTATTTCGGTGTCGATGGATACACCAATTGATGAAATTAAAGATGTGTTTATTAACGAAAAATATTCACGCGTCCCTGTATACGATGGTTCGATTGATAATATTATCGGAATTATCTCTCACCGTGACTTTTTTACAAAGTACGTGCAGGAACCGTCGTTTTCATTAGATGAAATCATTCGTAAGCCACACTTTGTTATTGGTTCGGTAAAAATCTCTCACCTCCTTAAGGAATTACAAAAAAGTAAAGTTCATTTAGCTATAGTTCTTGATGAATATGGAGGTACGGCTGGTATTATTTCAATCGAAGATATTTTAGAAGAAATTGTTGGTGAGATCTGGGATGAGCACGATGAAAACGAACAATTAATTGAAGTACTCGAAGACGGTAAACTTCGGTTAGACGGACGAATTTCAGTAGAGGAATTCTGCGAGTCTATTAATGTTTCGATACCAGATACAAGCTCAAATACTTTAGGTGGTTGGATTTCGGACACACTCGGCTATCTTCCCAAAAAAGGGGAGACGATAGTTTACGAAAACATGCGAATTTCTATTGAAGAAGTTCGTAATCGCCGAATTCAAAAAGCAACAGTTGAAATCGATTCAGGAGTTCAAACTGCATAACTATATTTTCAACAAAGCTCTAGAAGAAGCAATGGATACGATGTTTAGGTCCATTGCTTCTTTTTTGGCAGCTAGAATATAGCACGTCATTTACCGCATGTTGATAACTTAATAGCATTTGACAATATAAGTCAGGATGACCATGTCCTGTCTTAAACCTTATGTACAATAGTAAGGTTTAAATCTACTACGGTTGATTTAATGCATGGTCAAACGAATTAGTGTAGTAAATTCCTTAAAAACTCTACATGTTTTCGGTCTTCATCAAAGATTTGTTCGATGAGCTGATAGCTTTCAGGATCTAGATCGCCTCTAATGATTTTTTCTGACATGCCAATTCCGTAATCACTTTCTCCTTTGATTGCTGACTCAATAATATCTTCGGTCGCTTCTGGTAATGTAAATTGGCTCATAAACCCTTGTATTGATCCGATAATCCCTTCATCATCGACTGGTGTCCCACCTAAGTTTTGAATTCGCTCGGCTACTCGCATTGCATGCTCCTTATGGTTTTGCTGTATCATCTGAAATTGTTGTTTTACTTGATCGTCTTCTAATCTTGCTATTAAATGTTCATAGGCGTGAATACCCATATATTGACCTTGTAAAAACTCATTGAGCGTATCGATAACGTGATTTTCGTTCATTGTTTTCTCCTTTAGCTTTTAGTTGTGGTTTAAATTGACTTTGATACTTGAGTGACACCTAAAGCGAGATTAGACCAAAGAATATCTTCTACCAAATGACTTTGAGCGGCTTCACATTCAACAATTAATACGACCTCTGTTGACGGTGTTTTTGTTTCCTTCCGATTTTTTGAATGTCTTTTCGTAAAAAAATAATCGATGATAAACCCTAAACTAGCACCAACTGCAAGGCCAATTAAGCCCCAAATTATTGGCCCCCAATACAATACAAACCCAAAGCTTGCACCTAATACAGAAAAAGCGGTTCCTAAAGCTGCAGCTACATCAAATAAACTTACACCATCAGAACGATGGATACTATCAAATAGTTTTCGCTCTTCTCGTCGTCTATCAAAGGGAACAGCTAAAATTTTATTTTTTGGTATTCCATTTTGCTCTAAATTAGCAATTGCAATTTCTAAAGAAGCCGATTGTTCAAATGAGGATACGACTAACATAAAAGTCTTCACCCTTTGCTATCTATCAAATGTAACTGCAGTGTTTGGTATTCTTTTTTCAAGTATTCTGATTGCTCCATCTTATACAATTTGTTGTATTCTACAGCCAATGAATATGATTCATAAATGGCAAAACCATAAAGAGATGGCATAAACAATGCCCATTGTGGGTTAAGGATTGCAGTAGCGAGTGCAAACTCTCCCAATAACGAAAAATGAAAAGCAGGGAGAATGTTAGAAAAGTATGTACATAACATCCAACAAAACAAAAGAAAGAAACCAGTCGGCATCCTCTTTAAGTAAAGGTGACCCATGCCAGGCATGAGAAATGACCAAACCATTGCTAGCCACGGCTGCCGTCTATCTAAAAAGTTTAATCCCATAGGACCAAGGTTAAATGGAATTATAGGAGCCTTTTCTTTATTAGCTAAAACGTAGATTTTGTTAATATCAATGGTCTTTCTGTAACTGTCCCAAATGGAAGCGATGTAGACAGGAATATACAGTAAAACCCACCTCGTATCAATTACCTCCTTTGCTAAGTCAAACTGACCAGTAAATGAATAAACCATACTTTCATTAATGTGAGAATTAACATTGACGACAAATTCCCAGATGAAAAGAATAAACCCTTTGATATACGCACCGTGCATTAAATGTCCCATGCCTGGAAACGCTGCAGACCACCAAGCAGGTACCCATGGGTTTTTAGGGTGGATTACATTCGTATTAAAAGAACTTACATATGCTCGATAGTAACGTGCTTTTTGTTAGCGGATTGATTATCCATGTTTGCATCCTTCTTAGTGCTTTTTTATAGATTTTGTTAATTTTTTCATTTTATTCGTCTGGAACAACAAAAGTCATCTTTAAGAAGATCTTATCTGTCAAACATAACTTAATCAATTTGAGAATAAACTTTTCTAACTAAGCTTCCACGAGAACCAAATAAAGGGAGGTGTCGGGCATTTAAAAAGATAGAAGCATTAGAATTTATGTATGAAACTGAGGAGACGATTCGTGAGAAATATAAAATTAAGAAACAACATATCATTGAGGCGCTAGAGGGGATTCGTACTACCGTCACATGGTTAGAGACTTCGATTTATCAAAACATTATTGAAGATGTTACATTTTACATTTCAGATGCCCCGATTAACTATCCAGGACAATTAGAAATTGATGATGAAGGGGATTTCAAACCAATTATTTATATGAACATTATGGCGATTGCTGAAGATTACAAAAATAAAGAATACCTATTAGACATGAAAAGATTGTGTGTCTCTTGTTATGAGTACGCGGCTTTTATATGTTTACATGAAGTCGGACATCTTTGTCACGGGTTGCTTGGAGGAAAAGGGCGAGATAAGAGAGATCGTTTATTTGATTATTTTAATCGTGGCGAATTTTATTACGAGCGTTTTATAGAAGAAATGAAGTATGGCCATACTCATGAAGAAAAAAAGAGATATCGAAATATTCCTCACGAAAAAGCAGCAGACCAGTTTGCCTTTCATAATTTAAATATAATGTTAGCCAAGCTTAACAAGTCGATGGAGAAAAACGAATGACCATTGGAACAGACGGGAGACTACCCCGCCTGTTTTTTCTTCGTAAGAGATTATCGACGGTCTAAAACTGAGTCTTCAGTTGTTGAATTAAACGTCCGTCATTGATTAAGATTCTATTTATTCTTTAGGTGGTGTTTCAGCTGCGATTTCTTTTAATGATCTTATTTTACCATGTGGATTTTGTGCTTCTTTCCGCTTTCTAAATTGACGGTCTTCTTGACTTTTTGATTGTGACATCTGCTTTCACACCCTAATTTTTATTTTGTAAATGTCTTATCGAACTTAGTTTACCGATTTAATTTAGCATGTATTCAATTTGCTATGTAGTGCATTTTGGTAAAAGAAAGCCCCGTTTCACTATGTTATTTTTATTTGCCAAGTATAATTTCTGTTAAACTAAGGTATTTTACAAGGTATATGACAATCCTATCGTATTCAAAATGAGACAACTTTCGGATCATTTGTACATGAAGGAGGAGCGTTGCTTTGCTTTATGTTTATAATTGCTTTGCAGGAACACATTCTTCGGCATTAGCCGCAGCTTACCATCTTGATAAACTACCGAAAGATCGAGAGCCAACAAGAGAGGAAATATTAGGAATTGATATTTTCAATAAATTAACACCTGGAGACTTCGGAAGGTTTATTTATCACGGGAAAGATGAAAGTGGACATAAGGTGTATACGGTAGGAAGAGGGAAATCAACTGCTGTTATACCAGCTCTTCATTCCTTCATTTCTTTGTTGCAAGACGACGGTAAAGAAATCGATCAAATTGTTTTCTCTAATTGTTCACCAACCGTTCCAGTTGCTATGACCTTTGGGGGATTATTTTCAAGGCGGTTTGGTATTGATTTTATTGGAGTGCCCTTGTTAATTAGAGGGGCGAAACAAGCACATCGCACGGTCATTCAATTGGTTGAACATACGAAGGCCATTGCATCAACAACAGACAACCATATTGAGATATTAGAAAACGAAAAGTTCAAAGTGAGTACAATTAAACCGGATGTAAAATAAAACTGGCTTCCTAGCGTCAGCTCCATGCTGTTTTCACAATACTTTTGTGGTTTCAACAACTTGAGTGCTAACGGTTTCTAGGAAGTCAGTTTTTTTATGAAAAACATATTTGCACACCTGTAAAAAACTTTTACCTTACAATTGCTCGGCTATGTTGTTTTGCAACGGAAATTTCGTAATATGTTTGGTCATCTTCATATATACGGTCGATCATAATTAAAACATCTTCAAATGCTTTCGAATAGTTTTCTGTATCATTACGAGTCATATACTGTATCATATATTCAATCTCTACATTGATCTTATTGTCTAGGTCTTCTTCTGATAATCGTTTAGTGCGATCACATTCGTCAAAGCCTTCAGGGTATTTTGGTATGTTCATCTGAGTTCCTCCTTTACTGTAACTACCTTTCATTGGTTTCTTACAAGATATATGTTTTTATATGTATTGTTTTATCATAATTCTTTTTAGGTAAAATGATCAAGCTTTTCGGAGGAATTTCTAACCGGAATATGGAGAGCAAACCTGAAAAGTAAATGCCTTTCAGAACTAAAAGGTTGAAAAAAGAACAGCCTATCTGAGATAAGCTGTTCGAGGTTGTTTTTTACAAAAATTAGTCACGAACTTGTCGGATCGCTCGTCCTACAGTATCCATCATGTTATTCATGTTCATATTGTTGTTATTGTTATTTCGACCGCGCATCATCCCGTAAGCTGCAGCACCTACACCTAAGCCTACTAAAGACAACATTAAACCATTACGATTGTTATTTCGTCTTTTACCGAACATGTTCATGAGTGAATTCCCCCTCCGTAATTTGTTTGAAGATTGTTTCAAACATTAGTTATGTTCAGCTTTTGCGACTGTATTTATGCGAGGGGAAGCTTACAAACGCAGCTAATTTTTGCCTTAAATAGTGTTTTAAAAAGAGGAGAAAATAGAACTAAATCATTTAAAGGGAATCATGATGCAAAGTGGAGTAAAATAAACAGTTATATGGAGTCATGATGAAAAGTGGAGTGTAGCTGAAGAGGAGAGTGTCAGCAATAGTGAAAATATATAACATGAAAATAAGTGGGATGGAGAGAAGTATTGAAAAAAACGAAGGGTGGGGAATTATGGTATAAATTATTTAAATATGTATGAAGCTAGATGGCTTAGCATCCTCGCTTCAGTGAAAGATCATTCATTGGTTGAACGATACTTTCTGGTAAAATCATGATTTTTGAAGCATGATTCATATGTTCTTCAAACGATAATTGTAGTTCATGATGAAAATCCACTAACAATCGAATATCATCCATCACATCTTCCTCGAACATACCAGATTGATTAATTAAGATATTTTCATACTTTTGAGAAAGTCGTCGCGCTCGTTTTGTTAATTTAGAGGCGTCTTTCATTTTATAAATTTCTTTTAATTCAAATAAAAAGGAATGAACATCTTTTTCTAATTGCTTTTTAATTTCTTGATTTAACGTTTTACGGTTTTGTGAAATATATTCAGCCTCATGGAAAATGAATTGCTTCAGCATAATTAGATCACTTGCTGTTGGATCGTTTACAAAACTTAAATAGATTTGAAGAGTGTTGTAGGCGTCATGCATCGGATTATGTTGTTGGCCACTGAAAGTTAGTCCATAAAAATCTAGACCACGTTCTACTGAAACATTTTCTTTTGTTACTCGTTTCGTAAAAATGGCTTGGAAATCTACATAACGCTGAACGATTTTTTTTACCGTTCTAGATGAAATCTCATGCCTCTGAGCATCTAGTTTTAACCTGGAAATATCACTTGGTGACCAAGAGAAGAACTTTGTCCGTTTAATTCCGCCAACCCACGTCAGAAATTCTTCAAAAACTGTCGGAAAATCCTTTGCATCAACTAAATCTTGATCATGAATCCCGGTCAACTTTTTACAAAAAGCAGAGAGTGGTTTAAATTTTGTTGGACGAATATACTCATCAAAAAAAACGATATTCTCGGTTGCTAGGTCATATTTAACAGCACCTAAACGGATCGCCTCCATATCTTCAAAAGGCATACCTCGATTAGAACAAAGCATTTCAAAATCAAAGAACACATATTGTTGAACATCTGCCATATCATTACCTCCTCCCCAAAAAGTAATTATAAGCTAATCTCTCAAAAAATCATAGGTCCAGTTCCTTCCTAAAGACTAAATTCATAACTTTTACTAGTAAAACAGCTCTATTGAAGTGTATGGGAGAAATTCAATATTCATTATACATAAATAAAAAAATGATTGCAGGCATTTCAACGTAACAGTGTTATGTTACATTATTTTTAAGTTGAAGTTGTAGAGGTGACCATAAATGGAGGAAGAACTGATTTCAAAAATGGGGAAACTGTTATAGTTAAAGGTAGCACCGCAAAAATTGTCCGAGGTCAGAACATTCGAATCGGTCTAGGGTGTCACATTGATCTAGTGGAATATAAAGGAGAATTCCAACAAGGTCTAGACGCAAACGTAAATGAAAGTAAAAAAATATAACTATCATAAAAAGCGCGTCTCTCCATTTTTAATAAGGAACGCGTTTTTTTAATTGTTTTTTTCTCTACAGTACTATCACAAATCTGTTTAGGTCATATTTGGCGTCCCCTAACCCTAAGTATCAGCCCAGGCCAGTTCGTGATGTATGAGTTAGGAGACAATAATTATTATATGGGAATAGCACAAAACATATGCAAAAACTACACAAAGTAAGAATAGTGATAGTTTTCAAATAAATGGGACAAAGCATAAGTTAGACCATTTATCTTAGTTGGGTTGCTGAATTAGGATGTCTAGTGAAACCTCATTAATTATGTTAGGATTATATTTTTAAAGCTAAGAGGCTACATTTTTACCATTTTCTGAATTAACTTTCAATGTGAATAGAGCATAGCAAAATAGACTTCTCACTGTAATTATACTTTTGCACTTAAAATTTCACAGGGACAAACACAAAAGGAAGAGATCAATGACCAGTACGTTAACTTATATAAAAGAATGGCAAAAAGCACTTCAAATAGAGATCCAACACTTAAAAAAGTATGGTAGCAACAAGTATCGAGTTGTAAAAGGGCATCTATTATCAAATGATAATTTTTGTACCTATTATTTCGAAACAACATCCCCCTTACGCGTTCCTGTCGGTTCGAACGTTCGCTTAGAATGGGGGAACGTGAAACAAGACGGAAGAATCCTCTCATCTGAAGGAAAAAGCATCTTATTATCCGTTGAGCAATCGATCGGCGACCTTATTTCAGAAGCGACCCTGTTATATGATCCTTGGGAATTGCTTGATGAATTGATCGAACGTCTAGAAGATATCAAGAAAAGCAAAAAGAGACGAGCGCGAGTGAAGAGGTTGATGGATCCGACAATGGAAGCGAAACAACTAGCTGAACCAGCTAAAACTGCTGCACATGAGTTGTATTTACGTACGAAAGCAAATCCGGTAACTTTCGTATGGGGACCTCCTGGAACCGGTAAAACATACACGTTAGCACGAGTTGCTGCCAATATGTATTTTAACGCAAGAAGCGTATTGATCTTGTCACACAGTAATCAGGCTGTTGACGTCCTTTCAAGTGAAATCGCAACTTTTATCCAAAAGAAAAATAAATTTGAGGAAGGGGAAGTCCTTCGGTACGGTTCACAAGTCGGGGAATTACTTCAACTCCATGAAGCATTAACGACAAGTCAACTAATCGAAAAATACGAGCCTCATTTAGCCGAAGAACGTGAAACTCTTTTAACAGAACGTCGAGGATTAAAACAAGATTTAGCCAGGTCTTTTAGCAAAAGAGATACAGACCAATTACTCGAAATTGAATCGAAAATTGCGAGAGTGTTAGAGAAAATTCGTCAAAAAGAAATTCAATATGTAAAACAAGCATCTATTGTTTGTACGACATTAGCAAAAGCAGCCACAGATGCAACAATCTATGAGGAAGAATATGATGTCGTCATCGTCGATGAAGTAAGTATGGCTTATATACCACAAACAGCCTTTGCAGCTTCTCTAGGAAAACGGGTTGTCGTATGTGGAGACTTTAAACAATTGCCACCGATAGCTGCAGCTAGGCATGAATTGGTTGATCGGTGGTTAAAGGAAGATATATTTCACCGTGCTGGTATTGTTGATGTCGTAAATGGAGGAACACTTCACCCACATTTGTATCTTTTAAAAGAACAACGACGAATGCATCCTGAGGTTTCTGCGTTTACAAACCAATATATTTATCAAGGTCTCGTAGGTGATCACCCGTCTGTTCTTAAACAACGCGAAAAGATTGTAAATCAACAACCGTTTCCGAAGCGTGCTTCTATAATGGTCGACACCAGTTACACTGGAGAATATGGGTTGCAAGAGAGGAACTCAAAATCTCGGTTTAATCCGTGGCAGTTACTCCTCTCATTCCAGCTCATTCATGAAGCTTTTTCCGATCAAGCGAAGTCGATTGGTTATGTTACGCCTTATCGTGCCCAAGCACAAATGATGGATCTTCTACTGAATGACCTTTATGAGAAGGAGCAGGCAATCGCTGATATTATTTCTGCGACCGTGCATCGTTTTCAAGGAAGTGAGCGGGATGTGATGATTTTTGATTCGGTTGATACGTTTCCTGAAGAACGAGCAGGGATGTTGTTAATTGGAAAAGAGAGTGAGCGCCTTATTAATGTTGCAATTACTAGAACCAGAGGCAAATTTATTCACGTGAGTAATACTGCTTTTATCAAACAACGCGTATTCCGCGGAAAAACTCTGAGACAACTTGTTGAATACCAAACGGACAATCGGCAGTTAGTAACACCACAAGAGATTGGGACATGGATTAAAAATCAACACCCACGTCTTCAATGGATTCACGCCTTAAAATTAGAACGAGTTTTTCAAGACCTGGAAAGTGTGAGTGACTCGATTGTTCTCTCGTTACCAAATCTTATGACATTGCCAAGCGTATGGAAGGAGCAATTGAAAGCTATTTCAAGTCATGTTAAAATAACCATTCTTTCAGCAATTGAACACAGTATCGATCAACCTTATGAATGGGTTGGAGAAGAAGTTCCTTTTCCATTTGTTATTGTTGACAAACAGTTGTTGTGGTTAGGTCTTCCGCTTGAAGCGATGAAGCGAAACCACCCTCCATATGTTGCTGCCAGACTTGATTCAAAAGCAGTTGTTGAACAGTTTTTAGATCAATTGCCTATTTAGAAGAAATTGTGAACTTTTGAATCTGCAAACTTTCTTCAAATTTCTTTAGTACATTTTAAAAGAACCGACTTATAGTACATAGGAGGACAATCTATGAAAAAGATTAAACGAACACTATCCGTCGTTACGCTGGCGGCACTCATTACTGTTTTAGGAGCTTGCGCTAATCATGACGATCACGATCAAGCTAGTCCAACTCCTGAAGAAACAGAAGTTCAAGAAGAAGTAGATGTGGAAGAGGGACACGATCACGGGCATGCACACGGTCATGCTGATGAGACAGAACACGGTGGTCATCATCACGGTGATACACTTACTGCACCAACCAATTTCAATGATAAAGCCGCCGAAAACTTGTTGCATTTTAATACAAAAAATATTACACGACTACCTTCGGATGATCCACTCGAATTATCAATTATGACGTCACAAATGATTTGGCCTGCAACGCATGAAGAAAATCAGCCGGGTACAGTTATTTTGGCCCCGCTTGAAAGCTGGCAATTATCACTCGCTAGTTTGAACCTTGTTCACCATCCAAATGATGGTCCGTTATTTTACACTGAAAATGGAGCTATTCCAGACAGGGTGATTACCGAAATAAACCGCTTGCAACCAAAAGGAAATGTTGCTGGTACTCAAGTGATGGTCATGGGAACGATTAATTACGGAGAATTAGATAAATTGGCTGACTTTAAAATTGATCAAACAACGGAAACTGAAGCAGCAGCATTCGCAAATGAGATTGATCAAATTTACGCTGAACTGACCCACGGTACGCCAAATGGGGTAATTATTAGTTCAATGGATGAGGAAGCAAAGCTCCATTCTATACCTGCTGGAAGTTGGATTTCTCATATGTCCGAACCGGTACTTTATGTTACGCATTCAGAGCTTCCCCAAGAAACGATTGAAGCGTTAGAGCGACGAAATGGTAACGCAGAAATTTATGTACTTGGATCTGAAGATATTATTTCTCAAGAGGTTGTCAAGCAATTAGAAGAATACGGAACAGTTACTACAATCTCAGGAGATACACCAGTTGAACTTTCAATTGAATTCGCAAAATTTAAAGATCGAACAACAAACTTTGGCTGGGGCGTTAATCAGCCTGGACATGGTCTTATGATAGCGTCCACTGCATCGCCTGAACTTGCTATTCTTGCCGCTCCTTTTGCTCATCTAGGGAAACATGCACCGATGGTTTGGTTAGAAGAAGGCGAGGTAACGGATGAATGGTACGATTTCTTAACATTATTAAAACCAATGTTTGATGTAGAACCGACTGAAGGCCCTTATAATCACGCCTATCTATTAGGAACTACAGATGTAGTCTCATACCAAACTCAAGGGATTATTGACGAAAAACTCGAAATCATCTCAGCACACGGAGATCATCACGCCCATCACTAATTGATAAAAAGGAAGTTGGTCGTAAGCAAACCGCCAACTTCCTTTTGCTTTTTACATTGACAAAAATAATATCTAGGAGTAAATTAACCATATTATACTATTTGGTGTGTTTTAAAGGAGAGTTACATGAGGAAACAATTTGCAGTTGTTGGTTTGGGACGTTTTGGGGGATCTGTTTGTAAAGAGCTTTACAAGATGGGGCACGATGTATTAGCCATTGATTCTAACGAGGACAAAGTTAATGAGTTTACGAACTTTTCAACCCATACGGTTATCGCAAATGCGACAGAAGAAAGTACGCTTCAAAGTTTGGGGATACGTAATTTTGACTATGTGATTGTGGCTATTGGTGAAAATATTCAATCTAGTATTCTATGTACCTTGTTATTGAAAGAAATGGGTGTTCGAAATGTCTGGGTGAAAGCACAAAACGATTATCACCATAAGGTGTTGGAAAAAATCGGCGCAGATCGAATCGTACACCCTGAAAAAGATATGGGAATTCGAATAGCCCAACATCTTGTTTCAGAAAAAATTATCGATTACATTGAATTATCTGATGAATATAGTATTGTCGAGCTTTTAGCGACAGAAAAGGTAGCAAACCGTTCACTTATTCAGCTTGATATCCGTGCCAAATACGGGTGTACCATTTTAGCCTTCAAACGAAAAGAACAAGTTATCGTATCACCTTTACCAGATGATCTTATTCATTTAAATGACATCCTCATTGTCATTGGACATAAAAATGACTTAAAACGCTTTGAGGAAGAAGGCTTATAAAAATAATAAATATCCACATAAGTGGTGCCAGGTACCTTTAAGGTATTGGCACCACTTATTTCTTATAAGGTAGTTCCGCATCCGAAGCTTCCAGTTACCGGAAGATGTAGGCTGTTATACAAATTGGATTAGTGCTGCATACTAACAGAAACATCAAATGAGGAGTGAAGTCCATGTTTAACAACAATACGAATTTGAACTTTCCTTTTTTTCGCGTTGCTGATGCTGAAGCTCAAGTAAAGAAAGCCCATGATATGTATGATATTTACGTCAACCGTCATTTTGTCGGTCAGAAAGTATTATTAACTCAAAATGAAAGTGTTGATGATGTGTTGGATTTTTTAAGTCAGCAAGGGGTACATAATGTTTCTGCTCATTTAGAAGGTGATCATTATGTAATTCAATCTAAGGCGTCAAAAGACATTGAACATATTACAAACGTTCTAACGACTTACTTAAATAATAATTAAACTCGAACTGAAAGATGAAGCATAGTTTCCGCGATTGAGTTGGAAATTATGCTTTTTTTGTTCTTAGTTTTGGTGATTTGTGCTCATTAGGTTTGATGTTGATTCTACAGCCACTTTAACAACTGAAAGGGTTGAAAATAGCTTAAACGCGCCTTATAAGCATTTAATTTGATGAGCTAAGTAACCCATAGCAAGGTAAGCTTCTATCCGTGCAAAATCATCAATTTCCTGTATAATAGAACTCTATCAGAAAATAAAGAAGCAGAAGCTTGTTTTTTACAAGTTAATCTAAATATAGATTAAGAAAAACAACTAGGAGACGGAGAGGCTATGAAACTTATTTCTTGGAACGTAAATGGAATTAGAGCATGTGTAACAAAAGGTTTTTTAGACTATTTTAAAGAAATGAACGCTGATATTTTTTGTCTTCAAGAAACAAAATGTCAAGAAGGACAAATTACTCTCGAATTAGAGGGTTATGAGCAATATTGGAATTATGCCGAAAAGAAAGGGTATTCAGGAACAGCTGTTTTTACAAAGAAAACACCACTATCTGTATCTTATGGCGTAGATCAAAATAACGATGAACAAGAAGGCCGCATCATTACATTGGAGTTTGATACGTTCTATTTAGTTAATGTTTATACACCAAATTCAAAGCGAGACTTGTCGCGACTTTCTTACCGACTTAAATGGGAAGATGAACTTCGCCAATACTTGATAAAACTTAATACAAAGAAGCCAGTTATCTATTGTGGAGATTTAAATGTCGCCCATCAAGAAATTGATCTAAAAAACCCAAAACCAAACGATGGGAATTCAGGTTTCACGAAGGAAGAGCGAGAAAAAATGACAACACTACTTTCCAGCGGATTTGTTGATACATTTAGACACTGCTATCCAGGTCAAACCGACACATACACATGGTGGTCTTATATGAACAAAGTGCGTGAGCGAAATATCGGCTGGAGAATTGATTATTTTATTATTTCTGAAGCATTAAAAGAAAAGATCATTGACGCTCACGTTCATAGTCACATTTTAGGCAGTGACCACTGTCCAGTTGTGCTAGAGCTGAACATGGATCAAATAAACTAGATAAAACAGAGGTATAAAACCGGGAGAAAACATGTTAATTGAATTAACATGCTTTCTCCTATTTTAGTCCTATTTTTGTTCTAAATTGAAGGTGTTTGTACTTTTTTGTTGAATTGAAAGGATGGAGTAAACAACATTAACATACTACCAACGCAAATAATTGTTTAGTTCTACATTTAAATTTATCTACGGGCAGTTATCTCCACAATGGACGTATTGATATATCAACGTCTACATGTCGGAGTTACTGCCCGTTAATATGGAAAAAAAGGAATTGGAAAGGAATGTATTCATGAATGAGGTTGACGACAAAGAAAGAAGATTAGACGCCTTTATTGACAATTTGCAGGACCCTTTTTTCATATTAAATGAGCATGGTGAATGCAAATACTTGAATAAAGCAACAGAAAGATTATTTTTAACATCAAAAGAATCTTTAACGGACAAAGTGGTCTGGAAAGAAGTTAAATCGCTTACACCCACTCCATTATACGGAAAATTTCAAGAAGTTATAAAAACGGGAGGAAATGTACAATTTGAGCTATTCTGTGAGCTAACACTTAGTTGGTTTAATGTAGAAATATATTGTTCTGGAAACGAATATGCAATTCAATTTCATGACATTACATCTACTAAAAAAACATTAGAAAATACGATAGAAAATTATAATTCTCTTTTTGAAGAACAACAGCTTCACATCCAATCCGAAAAGCTATCCTTTATCGGCGAACTAGCAGCAGGGATTGCCCATGAAATTAATAATCCGTTAACAACAATCAAAGGTTTTCTCCAATTGTGGAAGGAAGGATCGATCTACTACCCGGATCATTATTCAATTTTTGAGAGCGAGCTCGATCGAATTGCAATGATTTCCAACGAACTATTAACATTAGGAAAGCCCCTATCTCAGCAAGTCAAACTTAATGACCTTAGCGCAATTTTACGTTCAACTACTGAAATCTTTCAACAAGATGCACAGACGAAAAACATTCAAATTTCCTGTAAAACAATAGAAAGTACCTGTTTTGTACTGTGTAATGAAGCACAAATGAAACAAGTATTTTTTAATATAATCGAAAACGGTATAGACGCAATGGAAGATGGTGGGGAAATGATTGTGGACACTTCAATTAGTGATCAAAACGTTGTCGTTACAATTAGTGATGATGGAAAAGGCATCCCATCTGAAATACTAAATAAAATTGGCGAACCTTTTTATACAACGAAAGAAAAAGGAACAGGTCTTGGATTGATGGTATGCTATGGAATTGTTAAACAATATAATGGTGAAATTTTTGTTTCTACTAAAGTGGGAGCGGGAACGACATTTACAATAAAGTTGCCACTTGCTTAGGACGTAAGCTAAGCGGATGCTTGGCTCTTCACACTGTGCGTGAAGGTTTGAAAATAGAACAGCCCATTAAAAACACCTATTTCGTCCAATTTGGCTGTTCTTAGTCGTAACTCCTAAAAATGGAGATATGCATAAAATCAAAAAATGAACAGAAGCTACTCCTGCATAAAAGAACAACTATATGAGGGAGTATGATGATGATTAAGAGACAGAAATTAACGATTAGAAACACGGTGAGTGGTTTTCTAGTAATGATTATTCTAATTACGGGTTTTGGTTTAAATCCGGTTTCAGCTCTTGAAAAAGTACCTCAAGCTGGTATAGCCATCAACGGTACGATGGTCGATGGTATCAATCCAATTCGATTAAATGGTCAATACTATTTACCATTTATGCAATTATCGAAAATACTAGGCTACAATCATATTATATTCGAAAAGGATACGATGACATACGAAACTACAGACGGCTCCACATCCGTTCGCATGACACTAGGTGGAACGATGGCAAAACGAGGAGATGATTATATCAACATTGATCCTCCGAGATGGTTTAACGATGTCGCCTACGTTTCGCTAGGTGCTGCAGGAGCGTTATATAACTCATTTTTGTATTTCAAGCGAGAAAATGGGTCAATCCAAATCGAAAAACCAGCAGAGAGGTATCGAGTACAAGCTGGAGATTCCTTGTGGGAAATAGCGCAGGCGCACCATACAACAGTCAGTGCTTTAAAAAGGATCAACGGACTTCAGGGTAACATTATTTACCGAGGTGACGTCATCAAACTTGTTCCACGTCAACAAGCAAAAGAAATGAAACCTGCGGAAGAAAAACAGCCAGTGCCCAAACGATACACAAATACAGAAGGCCAAGTAAGAGATCTTGTTATACAACAGGCGGAAAGATATATCGGTGCTGGTTATAAATTTGGAGCAACTCTTGATGAAGCACCCAATTTATTTGATTGCTCCTCATTTACCCAATTAGTGTTTCAACAAAACGGGATTGACATTCCGCGAACATCTAGGCAACAAGCAAGCCTTGGTACAAGTGTTCAAAACCTAGAACGAGGAGATTTAATTTTCTTTACGAACCAAGATTTATATACAGATGGTCGAGTAGGCCATGTCGGTATTTATATGGGGGACGGCGATATGATCCACGCTTCTTCATCAAGAGGTGTTCATATTGCTGAAAACTTTATGGATATTGGTTATTGGCAACAGAATTATTTATTTGCCAAACGAGTAATTGAATAAACTGAAATCGAAGAGGTTGACTCAAAAAGGAGTTCATCACCTACTGATAATACAAGTTAAAGCATGACTTTAGTATGCAGAAATTATTCGTAGCAGTGGCGGACTTTCCTTATAGGTCAAGCCTCTTTTCCTATTTGTAAGAAAACTTAAAAAAATTTAAAAAACAGTGTTGACTTTCAGTTCTTCTGTTATATAATAATAAATAAATAAAACATTGTTATAATACAGAAAGGGGAAATTAAGAATGAGTAGAAAAGAACGTGAGAATATGATCCGTTATATTGAAATGGTAAGAGGGATGGAGAAGCAGACATTGTCACATATGACAGATCAAGATATCGAACATATCTACGAAACAACTTATATGCGTCACGAAAGCGAGTAATGGAAGTCTAATATAAGCTGTTGTAATGTGTGATAGTTAATAACATTATACAGATACTCATTCTTGTAACCTTCAATGAAAACAGTCGACTAGAAAGCTACTGCAAAAAAGCACAAGCACGTGTTTAGCAGTATTTACGCTAAAATTACTAAAACTTACAATTTTTTATCTAAGAATAAGCGAGGTTGTCCTTCATTGTAAGGAACACCTCGCTTTTTGATGTTATTTTTTATTTTGTTTGCGTAGTTCCGCTAATGGGTAATGTGTGCCCCTCCAAATGATCCCGCCACGTACGGTCGTTAAAACCGTTGCTCGGATGATACAGTATATAAACAGTACAGCTGAAATCGGAAAAACCAAAAAGTACTTAAGTGCATTTTTAGCCATAACGTTAGCAGTTTGTTGATATAAAAGAAACAATATCGCAATCGATAACAAATAGACAATCCTAGTAGGACCACCCGTAAAAAATACAGCGAGAAAAGGTAGAAGTTGTGAGATAAAAACCCCCGTAATAGCTACGAGAACCATTGTATACCGATAATAAAGACCAGCAAACGCATTTTTCTCTAGTCCAATCAACGCTCCTTTTAAAGTGGCATACCATTCTACTTCTAAATGTTCCAACGCAGAGACGAAACGTTGTTTTTTACCAGAACTTTTGATTTGAATACCAAGCATCAAATCATCATCAGGACGTTCACGAATTACTTTATGTGTACCTATTTCTTCATAAGCATCTCTTCTTAACAGGTTAAAAGCACCGATCCCAATAGCTACTTTACTTTTATCATCATTTGCTTTCCAAGGTCGTTTAAAATAGGAAAAACCAAACAGAAAAAAGGTTACGAATGCTTTCGCCCAAAATCGTTTTACATTCATATTAGGTGCGAGTGTCAAATGATCGACTTGATTTTCTGTCATATAAGAAAGGGCTTTTTCTAAGGTATCGGGTTTGTAATACACATCTGCATCTGTAAAAAGAAGATAATCTCCCTTTGAAGCTAAATACCCCTTATATAGAGCATGGTTTTTCCCAAGCCAGCCCTCGTCCAGTTGCTCGATATGAATAGGGTGGATGCGATTGTCTGTAGTACTTTTTTGATTAATGATTTCTCCGGTACGGTCAGTGGATCGGTCATTGACAACGATCCATTCGATATTTTTATACGTTTGTTGTAGTTGTGAATGCAAACTTCCTTCGATATCATTTTCTTCATTACGAGCAGCAACAATGATAGAAACTAACGGTGGGGTTAGCTTTATCGAGTCACTCGTTTTTACGTCCTCTAATTTCTCAAGTTTCCTCATTCCTACTGTTGCATCGACTAAAACAGCGAGCCAGAATAGACAAGTAATGATAGCCAAAATCAGCATTTGTCTCACCACATTTGATTATAATTGAATTCACTTACCTTCATTATACTCCACAAATCAGTTATTGTTATTTTACAAGGAATAGGAGCTGGGATAAACGGCTATGTTTGTAGCTATTGTTACTAAAACAAGTTGAACAAAAGATGGAATAAATAAAAAAGAGCAACTCATTAGTTAATGTGTACACTACATCTATGAGACATGTCCATTTATTCAAAATGGAAACAGTCTCTATAAAAATCGTGTAGGACAAACTGTCATGAGTTACTCTTCACTTTAGGTCTTATAAAAATTAAGCTTCAACAAAGCGAGGGATCGGATCGTTAAACGTAGTCCAATCCAAGTTTATTTCTTCATCTGTTAACAAGCATTCATCAAGAGAAGCCTCCACCTCAGCGTGGTTCATATCAATCCCAATTAGAACAAGCTCTGTAATTCGATCTCCGAATACTGGATCCCACTTTTCAAGTAATTCGGGCTCTTCTTGTAGTGTTTTTTGTTTCTCTGCCTCTGTATAAGCAGCTACCCACTCTCCAGCACCTTGAATTGTTACCGCAGAACCTGCTTGAGAGAGAAGACCTGCCATATCATTTCTTGACGCCAGCCAGAAGAAGCCTTTTGCTCGGACTACATCAACCGGCCAATTTTCAAGCCAATTCATTAAACGCTCTGGATGAAATGGCTTACGGCGGCGGTAAACAAATGAAGTTACCCCATATTCTTCTGTTTCAGGCGTATGCTCTTCGTTTAATTCTTTAATCCAACCGGGCGATTGACTTGATTTATCAAAATCAAAACGATTCGTATTTAATATTTCTGTTAGTGAAACGTTTGAATGTGAAGTTGGTATGATCTTCGCATCGGCATTCATTTTACGTAAGAAGTCCATTAATTCTTGTGTATCACTTTCTTCTAACATTTCGGTTTTATTTAAAATAATCACATTGGCAAATTCCATTTGATCAATTAATAGATCGGCAATATCACGAGTATCGGTTTCATCTGTACCTTGTTTACGGTCTAATAACGTTTCGCCTGATGCGTAATCTTCCCAAAAACGGTTCGCATCAACGACGGTGACCATCGTGTCTAAACGACATTTTGACGTTAAATCAATATCCATTTCTTCATCTAAATAGGTGAACGTTTGAGCAACAGGGATAGGCTCACTAATTCCTGAAGACTCGATCACAATGTAGTCAATACCACCAGCATCGACTAGTTGTTCGACTTCTTTCATTAAGTCTTCACGAAGTGTACAGCAAATACAGCCATTTTGCATTTCAACTAGTTTTTCTTCTGTACGAACAAAGCCACCATCTTTAACTAACTTTGCATCAACGTTCACTTCACTCATATCATTAACGATGACAGCTACTTTTAAGCCTTCACGATTTTGTAATATATGATTTAGTAAGGTTGTTTTACCTGCTCCTAAATATCCACTTAAAACGGTTACTGGTACTCTCATTTCTAATATTCCTCCTATAAGCTCAACCACGATGTAGTGAAGTAGCTTCCATTATAAACGTAATTATTACGGTTTATAGTCTATCGTAACATATCTTGATTGTAAATAGTATTTATTTCGATTTAGAATTTTAATCAAACAAGCTATTGGTAGTAAAAGGAGTACCGCAGAAAAACAAAACTCGATTAAATAAAGGATAATGATAAGAACGATATCGAATACATATAGACCATAACTGTAAGGGAGAGCGATCATGAATAACGAAATTGTATTAATTACGGGAACCAATAGTGGTTTTGGTTTTTTATCGACACTTGAACTAGCATCACGAGGGTATACTGTCATCGCCACTATGCGTGACCTGTCCAAACAAACAGCACTTATAATGGAAGCAGAACAAAAAAAGTTAACAGATCGGATTGAAATTCTACCATTAGACGTGACGGACCCTCATCAAATTGAACACGTCAGGCAGCATATAGAAAACCAATACGGCAAACTAGATATCCTGATCAATAATGCTGGATACAGTGCAGGCGGAATTACAGAGCTCTTGGACCTAGAAGAGTGGAAGGCGCAGTTTGATACAAACCTTTTCGGTGTCATTGCCGTAACAAAAGCTTTTCTTCCTATGATGAGAGAAAGGCGGAACGGCAAGATTATTAATATTGGAAGTGTTAGCGGGCACGTTGGCTTTCCCGGTTTAGGCCCCTATGTTTCATCCAAGTTTGCACTTTCTGGGTTTAGCGAGTCCCTTCGATTAGAATTACTTCCTTTTAACATTCAAGTAAGCATCGTCGAACCTGGTTCGTATAAAACTGAAATTTGGGAAAAAGCCTTGAGTAAAATTGACCCAAATATCGACGGCGACTACGACGCGTTTATGAAAAAAGTTTACTCGGTGGCAAAGAAATCCGGGGAACGAGCAGATGACCCGAATGAAGTAGTCGAAGTGATCGCTAATATCTGTCGCTCGAAAAACACAAAATTTCGCTATCCAGTTGGAAAAGGGATCCGAGCGACAATTTTTATAAAAAACATTCTACCTTGGGCATGGTTTGAAGCAATGGTCCAAAAGAAGATGAAGTTGGGTGGTAACCATCGAAAAGGTTGAAGTTAGAGTTATTCGGGAAGTAGCTTACTTTAACGCATGGTGTATCTTGTGCTAAAAAATCACATCGATCAAGAACACAACGATCATAACCAACTGAAAAAGAGCTTTCGCAAATGTACCACTCAAAAAGGCGATGAGTGTTCCCAATGCTACTTTTATAGCATCACTTAACGCTTTTCGCTGAATTAATTCAGTGAGAAGGACAAGGATAAACGGGACGAGTAAGATCCCGAAAGGCGGGACAACAAAGCAGCCGATAATTACACCAACTGTTGCTGCACGAATTCCCCATTTTGATCCCCCAGAGCGTTGAACGAAATAGAGATTCGCTAAATAATCAGTTAAAAACAACACGACCGTTAAGACGCCAAGCGTTGCCCAAGTCCACCAGGAAACAGCTGCAGCTGAACCGAAGAAATAATAGAGAACAACACCTAGCCAAATCAACACGACAGATGGAATGATCGGGTAAATGAGTCCAATAAAACCAAATACAAATAGCACACTAATGATTATCCAGAGCAAAATATCCAAAAGATCACCTCAACGAGATTTTAGCGAATCCCATTTCCAAATACAAACACTAAACCGAAACGAACGAAAGAAAACCAGAAATAGCCTATGCCATTTCTGGTTTTCTCTTTCGTTAGTCGATCTCATCCACCCATTTATGTTTAGTATTCAATAACGATTGAATACACCGATGCGATTGATCCTTAGTTTGATAGTACTCCAGTAATTGGTCTTGAAGTACAGGAACAACCGACATGGATTGTGAAGATAATGCTTCTTGCATATCTTCATATAGCGTTTGATAAAAGTCGACATCTGACTTTTGATCTCCGCAAGCACATTTCCCAGCACATAAGTGCTCGCTAAGCTTTTCATAAGAAACTCTCAGCTCATTTTTAACTTTTTCCATCAATTCACTCGTCCAATACTCATGTGTTAGCAATTCTAAAACTTGTAACGCATGATCATGAGCCAATTTTCCAGTGTTCATACCAGCCATCTCTGTACCTCCTTTGTCATAAATTTTGAAATCAAAACTGAATAATAAAAAGTTTTAATAACTAATTTAAATTTTACAAATTTTCTAACTATTTTGCAATACTTTTAACAATATTGTCACAATTTGATTTTCTTTCCAGCTATTTCTCTAATTATCTTACAAAGCTAGATAAGTTAAGAAATGTTATAGTTATGTTGGTTATAACCCCTAGCATTATAAACTTCATAGAAACTATCTTAAGAAAGTATGGATGTACTGTACCGTATTTTTTATTAAAAGGTGCCATCTATCGAAATTTACATACTTAGCTTAATAGTATGTGTTTACTATTTTGTCCATTTGGATCGTTTGGGGTATATTTTTAGTAGATTACTTAATACGATTTATAAAGGCTGAACAAAAGTGGAGATTTATAAAAGTAAATCCTTTCCTTGTGATTGCGATTGTACCCTTCGATCAATTTTTTCAGACTTTAGGGGTATTGCTTCACGGTTTGGCTTTACAATGGATTTTTACAAAACTAGATGAAATGTATACAAAATTTAAAAACAAAGAAAACGAAAAGAGTATCTAACTATAAAAATAAACATAAACATTCACGATCTATGTCAGATCTTGCGCTTCCCCTGGAAATGACGAATGATCGATTTGTTTTTTAATCAGATTTAACACTTCTTGGGAACTTTTCATATAGATGAAGAAGTATTTCTGGGCTCATAACTCAATAGAAGGAGTTGATTGCATGGAGTTGTTTGATGCGATTAAAACGAGAAGAAGTATAGGTATTGTTAAGGAGGCTCCTGTTCCAAATGAACTAATTGAACAAATATTAGAAGCTGGAACGTATGCACCTAACCATTTTCATACAGAGCCGTGGCGCTTCTTCGTTCTAACAGGAGCTAGTCGTGCGGAGTTAGGGAAAGTATTTGAAAAGATTACAACAGCGAATTCCGAAGATCCTACCACACCAGAGATGATCAAGAAAATTGAACGAGTCAAGAAAAACCCACTTCGAGCGCCTGTTATCCTAACAGTTGGGGTTGAACCGAGCTCTAAAAAGAATGTACTAATACAAGAGGAGTATGCCGCAGTTCATGCAGCGATACAAAATATGTTACTTGCCGCGCATGCTCTTGGCCTAGGAGCGATATGGCGTACTGGAGCGATTTGCTACGAGAAACAAGTGAACGAATTTTTCGGAATGTCTGAACGGGGAGAAATATTAGGGTTTATTTATCTTGGTTATCCCGATATGAAAACACCACAAGTGAAAAAAACAAGCTTCACAAACTTTACAACATGGATGTCTTAACTGTACCCTCAAATTGAAAAGGCTGCTCAAAATGAGACAGCCTTTTTTACTTTTTATCCAGAGTTTACTAACTCCAATTTAATTTCTAATGATTATTAATACTAAATAAATAATATAAACGAGTGACAAAATCAGGCCTTCTAATTTTCCAATTGTATACTCTGTACGAGAATAGATGAATAAAACGACCGTAAGAATGATCATGACATTGACATCAAAGAAGATTTTTGGGTCGACAGGGAGCGGTGTGATAATCGAAGCGACTCCGAGCACAAATAAAATATTAAAAATGGAACTCCCAACAATATTACCTAAAGCCATTTGACTTTGTTTTTTTAATGCTGCAGAAATGGATATTGCGAGTTCCGGCAGTGAAGATCCGATCGCTACAATTGTTAGACCGACTAATGTTTCACTCATTCCAAACCGAATTGCAATTTCGGTACTGCTTTCAACAACTAAATATCCCCCTAAAATAATGGCCGCTAAACCTGCAATCGCTAGGAGAATGTTTTTCCCCCACATTGGCTTTTGAGTATCCTCATTTTCTTCAGTTAATGACTCACGACTATTTCTGGCAGCTTCAATAACATAATATAAAAAAATGGAAAAGAACAATAAAAAGATGATACCGTCACTTCTTGTAATCATATTTTCTGTTGCATCTTGCAGAAATTGATCGCTAATTAAAACAAGTAAAGCAATACTGGCCAAGAATGCCAAAGGAATTTCTTTTTTTATAGTGGCACTTTCCACTTTTAAAGGGAATATAACCGCAGTTACGCCGACTACTAGGGCTGTATTAATAATATTACTGCCGACGACATTGGCTACTGTTACATCTGTACTACCTTCTAAAGCGGCAATTATACTGACAGTAGCTTCCGGGGCACCTGAACCGAACGCGACAATCGTGAGACCAACTAATAAGGGTGAAACTCGCAGAAGAGTCGCGATGGCTGCAGATCCATCAACAAAATAGTCAGCACCTTTAATTAATAGAACAAACCCTAGGAGTAATAGTAAATAGACCATGGTTCATACCAATCCTTTTATGTTTCTAATTGAATTTTAATAACAATGGTTTGTCACAAGTGAAAGTTTATCCTAAAAATTAAGTTCTCCATTTAGGAAAAATGTATCCACTAAAGCAGGTATTTCAATTAAAGGTTGTCCTTCATAGAGGTGATGAAGGACAAAGGAGGGATGAATTACAAGGGAAGTGTCCTTCATGAACCTGATGAAGGACCTCAAAGGATAGAAGTGTAAGGGAAATGGTCTTCAAATGCATTACGAATAGATGTGTGTTTAATTCCATAAGCGCAACAAACATTAACATTAAAGGGGTTGGTTAGAAAAAAATAAATGAATTCTATTGACATATATACCCCGTAAGGTATAAGATATAACCAACAACGATACCTAATAGGGTATAAATTAGTTAAAGGGGAGATGAAACGATGAGTAATGTAAAAGATATTACTGCAAAAGAAATTATGGATCGTATCGTAGATAACGAGGAGTTATTTATTCTTGATGTTCGTAACGAATCAGATTTCCAAGATTGGAAGATAGAAGGAAAAACTTTTTCACATCTTAATGTTCCTTATTTTGAACTCATTGATGGGGTTGATCCAATAGTAGAACAACTACCAACAGAAAAAGATATTGTTGTTTTATGTGCAAAAGGTGGTTCATCTGCATTTGTAGGAGAAATGTTAGTTGACGCGGGTTTTAATAAAGTTTACTCATTAGTTGATGGAATGAAAGCGTGGAGCGAACATCTTCACCAAGTTCGTATTTATGAAGATGAAAAAATTAAAGTAGACCAATTTATTCGTATCGGAAAAGGTTGTCTTTCCTATATGGTCACATCGGATGATGAAGCACTAATTGTAGACCCGAGCCGTTTTACAGATGTATATGTTGAAGCAGCGAAAAAAGAGGGCGCCACGATTACTCATATTGTTGACTCTCACTTACATGCTGATCATATTTCTGGGGGCCATGAATTGGCGGAAAAATTAGGGGCGAAATATTTCCTTATGAAAAGTGAAGGAGCAATTTTTGAATTTGAAGCATTAGAAAATCATGATCGTATAGAATTCAACAATATTAAATTAGAAGTATTAGCTGTAAAAACACCAGGGCATACCCCTGGTAGTGTATCATTCTTCGTTAATGATAAATTACTATTCTCAGGGGACACCATTTTCGTTAGTGGTTTAGGTCGACCTGACTTAGGTAATAAAGTTCGTGAGTGGGCAGATGACCTATACCACACGATTTATGATAAAGTTTCAGCGATTGCTGACGATGTTATTGTTCTTCCGGGTCACTATGCCGATTATGTAGAAGAAGTGAATGACAAAGGGTATATTGGTGATCTACTAGGAAATATTCGTGAACGTAATGAAAAAATGTTCACGATGACAAAAGATTCATTCCTAGATCACGTAGAACAATCTGCATCTTCTGTAAAACCACCGAACTTTGAAGATATTATTGCAATCAACCGTGGTGTGGAGCAAGCTGATGCAGAGCGTAAACAAGAATTAGAGATTGGACCAAATCGTTGTGCTGTGCACCACACTCACTAATTAAGTAAGGGAGGCATCACTTCATGAAAGAAAAAAAAGATCACTGCACAACTCACCTGTGAGGCATTCAATCAAAGAAGACAGCAGAGGATAAAAAGCAATACACGAAACCACCGATATGACCTGCTGTCTATCTCTGGTTCCTGGTAGGAGCCATCTTCATTTTGTTTCAATTGGTAGCTTTTATCATGAAATAGAATATAGTCTTTCCCTTAATATTTATTTAGGGGAAGGCTATGTAATAAAGTTTCTTTTAGCAGTGAAACTAGAATATTTTAAACATTTAAATACCCCTACAGGTAAAAAGTATTGACCGCAAAATATTTTAATTGTATTATATCTATAGGGGTAAGGGTATTAATAAGAGGAGGTAACAACATGGCAATTAAAGTAGATCAAGTGTTAGATGCAAAAGGGTTAGCATGTCCAATGCCAATTGTACGTACAAAAAAAGCAATGGATCAATTAAAATCAGGTGAAGTGCTTGAAATTCAAGCTACAGATAAAGGTTCATTAGCCGACTTAAAAGCATGGGCTAACTCAACAGGCAACCAATATTTAGGTACAAACGAAGAAGGGGATGTACTACTGCATTATTTACGTAAAGCGGATCCTTCTGAGACAAAGGAGGAAGTTGACTTTCTTCATGTCACATCAAATACAGAATTAGAAAGCAAAATTGGTGAAGCGGGAGTAACGATTTTAGACGTTCGTGAGCCTGCTGAGTATGCTTTTGCTCGCATTCCTACCTCCAAATCTATTCCACTTGGCGAGCTAGAAGAACGTCTGGGTGAACTAAATCAACATGATACTGTATACGTTGTATGCCGTACAGGAAGCAGAAGTGCAATGGCTGCGAAGCTGTTAACAGACAATGGTTTTGAAATGGTTTTGAACGTAAAACCTGGAATGTCTGAATGGACTGGAAAAGTTGAAAGCAACTAAAAGTGATCTAAATGCAATGTATTCTAGATATTCTTAATTTTAAAGGAGAGAATGAACATGAATAGTAATAAAGTATTAAACGCAACAGGATTAGCGTGCCCGATGCCAATTGTACGTACAAAAAAAGCAATCGACGAATTAGAGGTAGGTAAAGTACTAGAAGTTCATGCAACAGATAAAGGCTCCAAAGCTGATATCGCAGCTTGGTGTAAAGCTTCTGGAAATGAACTCGTCCATCAAGACGAAGATGGTGATGTTTTTAAGTTCTGGATTAAAAAAGCTTAATAAGGTTTAAATTGAAGGTGATTCAAACTAAGGTTAGGCCACCTATTACTAAAAATAGATGCTATTAAACGAGGTGCATCTATTTTTAGTAGAAAAGAGAAGGTGAGATCGCTAGAGAGTCACCTTCTCCTTTAATAGAAAGGAGGGAAAACCAATGCTCAAGAAGTTATTTCCAGGGCTTGAGTGGATGTTAACGTATAAAAAACATGATTTACGCGGTGATTTATCAGCGGGATTAATTGTTGCCATTATGTTAATTCCACAAGGTATGGCTTATGCGATGCTAGCTGGTTTGCCACCTGTAATCGGGCTGTATGCATCAACGATACCATTAATTGTTTATGCCTTTTTTGGTTCCTCAAGACAGCTTGCAGTGGGACCTGTTGCGATGGTGTCACTTCTTGTATTAACGGGTGTCCAAGGACTGGCTGATCCAGGTTCAAGTGAGTATATTTCACTTGTGTTATTACTTGCCTTAATGGTTGGGGTCATACAATTAGTTCTCGGGTTATTGAAACTCGGATTTGTAACCGAATTTATCTCTCATGCAGTTATTAGTGGATTTACTTCTGCAGCAGCTATCGTTATTGGTCTCAGCCAATTAAAACATCTACTGGGGATTAACCTTCCCTCAACTGAAAATGTATTTGAACTATTATATCGGGCGGTCCTACAAATCACTAGCATTAACTTTTATACTTTTTTCATTGGAATTACTAGTATTATTATTTTAATCGTTATGAAGAAGTGGATACCGAAAATTCCAGCGCCACTTGTGGTCGTTGTTTATAGTATACTTCTTGTTTATATATTTGACCTTCATGAAAAAGGAGTAAGTATTATTGGTGAAGTACCAGACGGTTTACCGATGGTTTCGTTACCGGCGTGGAGTATGGAGGCTGTTAGCGCCTTAATGCCAATCGCAATCACAATCGCAATCATCGGTTTTGTTGAAAGTTTCGCGATGGCAAAAGTGATTGCTACAAAAGAGAAATATAAAGTACATGCAAATCGTGAACTAATTGGTCTAGGACTTGCTAACGTATCGGCCTCAACTTTTTCAGGGTATCCAGTAACTGGCGGTTTTTCACGTTCAGCCGTTAATTACGGTGCTGGTGCCAGAACAGGTCTTGCAGCTATTATTACAGCAACTTTAATCATTTTAACGCTATTATTCTTTACATCTTGGTTTTACTACATGCCGAATGCTGTTCTCGCTGCGATCATTATGGTAGCTGTTTATGGGTTAATTGATGTTAAAGAAGCGAAGCATTTATTTAAGATCAAACGAATAGATGGTGCTACATTGTTAATTACATTTGGCGCCACATTAACGTTAGGAATTGAAACGGGTATTTTCCTTGGTATTATTTTTTCTCTTATCGTTTTTATATGGAGGAGTGCAAACCCTCATGTTGCTGAATTAGGCTATGTAGAAGAGGCGAATGTCTATCGTAATATCAAAAGATATCCAGAAGCTGTCGAAAAAGAGAATGTTTCCATATTAAGAATCGACTCGCCGTTGTATTTTGCAAACATTACAAAAATTGAAGACATGATTCAAAGAAAGTTTTTAGAGCAACCATCACTTCATTCCGTTATCCTTGATTTTTCAGGGGTTAATGATATGGATGCTGTCGCAATTGAACACTTAAACGAACTGTTCATCACTTATGAAAGTCTCGGAAAGAATATCATGTTGTGTGATATTAAAGGACCTGTCCGAGATGTCTTAAAGCGAGCGGGCTGGTATGAAAAATACAAGGGGAAAATCGAGTCTCATTCAATTGATGAAGCACTGGCCACAATCAAGGAGTGAGTGAAATGGAAAGGGAATTAAAACGAAACAATAAACTGTTTTATGAAGAGATGAGAAAAGTAGACCCTCATTTCTTCGATAATATGGTTCAGGGGCAAGAACCGGAATTACTTGTTTTAGCGTGTAGTGATTCACGGGTGAGTCCTTCTGTTATTACACAAATGCCGCTTGGAAAATTATTTATTCACCGTAATATTGGTAATCAAGTAAATGAACATGATGAAAGCTTTTCTGCAAGCTTATATTATGCTCTAAAGCACTTAAGAGTAAAAGGAATCATGATCATCGGCCACACTCATTGTGGAGGGATAGATGCTGCGGTAAACGGAAATAACGAAGAAGCTTTAAAACCATGGCTGAAGGGAATCCAGGAGTCATTTATCCATGAAGATAGTACGCAAATGTGCACTACGCAACTATCAGAGACACACCTCCTGAAGCAAGTGGAACGACTGATTGCGCACCCAATCTATAAAGAGTTAGGTCAACACGTACCAATCATTCCTGTTCTTTACCATATTGAAAATGGGGAAATTGAGTTTATTAAGTATCCTGAGAGAACTTAAAAACGCTAAGTATATGTAAAAACTTAACCTAATGTCACGATCGTAACTTGAATCAAGGATCAGAACAAGGACGTAAGAAAATAAAGCTAGAATTTGAAAGAGAATTGGAAGATAACCAATATATTTTTTGGTTGACAAAATACCTATAAGGGTATAAAATAACGATATAGAAAATACCTATAAGAGTATATTAGGAGGAGATCTAAATGGAACAAAAGAAAGCGACAATGATTGTATTTGATGGTGATTTAGATAAAGCATTAGCTAGTTTTATTATCGCAACTGGTGCTGCAGCAATGGGGAAACCAGTAACGATGTTTTTCACATTCTGGGGTTTGAATGTACTACGTAAAGATGAACATATCCCCGTTAAAAAGAACTTTTTAGAAAAAATGTTCGGTAAAATGATGCCAAGAGGTCCTGAAAAACTAGGATTATCCAAAATGAATTTCGGCGGCGCAGGATCGAAGTTAATGAAGCATATGATGAAAAAACACAATGTCGTTTCTTTAAATGAGTTAATCGAAATGGCGAAAGAGCTAGATATCAAAATGGTTGCTTGTACGATGTCAATGGATGTAATGGGGATCCAAAAGGAAGAATTAATCGACGGTATTGAATATGCTGGTGTAGCAACATATCTTGCAGAAGCAGAAGAAGGAAACGTCAACTTATTTATCTAGTAATCTATTTCTTCAACGTTCAATCGATGAATGAAAATGTACTTTTTGGAAGAAGTTAGGGCCATTCTACTCGTTAATCATGTTATCCTAAGAGTATCTAAAGAGTTTTTCCTAATACTCAAATAATAAATCAACGATAGAGAGGTTTTGTACTGTATGAAACAGAAAACCATGTTAGCCGTTCTTACATTGGTAATTGGAGTAGGAGTGATATTTATGTTTTTTGGAACAACAAATGATCAAATTGGGGAAATCACGACAACTGAACTCAAAACAAAAATGAAAACAGACGATAATGCGGTGTTTATCGATGTCCGTGAGATTGATGAATATGAAGAAGCTCATGTAGAAGGAATGACAAATATCCCACTTAGCCGTCTTGCTAATGAATACGCGCAACTTCCGCAAGGCCAAGAGATTGTTATTTTCTGTAGAAGTGGTAACCGCAGCATGCAAGCGGCAAACTTTCTCTTTGATCAAGGTTATACAAAAGTAACAAACGTAAGTGGCGGTATCCTTTCTTGGGATGGCCCACTTGTAACAAAGTAATCTGCGCTCTCAACAATACCCATTTTCCCGCTATCAATATAACGGTAATGGGTATTTTTTATTCACTTGGATTTAATGACAAATTCCTAGAGTTCACATTTTGGTTAAAAAAAGTGGATTTCGCACAATAAATTAAGAAAACGGACAATAAAATCAGAAACATGAACAATAAATAAGCGAAATCAAAAATAAGTATCTCCCTCACAATAATAAACAAAACCAAGCTGCGCATTTTTACCAATAGATATTTTACTTAACAAATGAATTTTTATCTTATAATATATGTTCATAAAGGAGGACAAAAAGATCCGAGAAGTTCGAGGAAGCGCAGTCTCTGAGTACTGGAGCGTATGGGTTTAATACGTGAAGAGCGGAAGAGCAAGCTGACGAAGAAATTCGAAAGAGATTTTTCCCGGACTTTTTGAACATCCTCTTATAATATAGTAAAATAGTAGACGCAGCTTTGTTACACAGGAGGACCATGAAATGGTTACAATTACGATGTCATTCGTATTGCTCTTTATTCTTGTATGGTTTTACAGACGCTTTTTTCCAGTACGAGGAGTAAAGTGCACGAATCTTCAGCACCTTAAGAAAGAAACCAAAATCATAGATATTCGTGACTACCATATCGCTAGTCACCATCCGGTTACAGGAGCTACGAATATACCATTTGCTTATATTAAAAGATATTATCAACCATTCATAGGTAGTGAGGTCATTATTATATCAAATGATGTTGTAGCGAAAAATCTATGTATCCGATTTTTAAAACAAAAAGGGGTTCAGGTGACAGGATATTATATTAGCAATCCTGACAACAAAGAGAAAAAATTTGCAGAACTCTGTTAAAAGGAGAAGATCTCATTGGATATACTAAAATGGGTTATCGTTGTAGTTTTAATTATTTTAACCGTTCGAAATTTTCTGCCAGCTAAAGGTGTAAAACAAATTAGTAACACCGAAGTCAAAATGCTAGTTAAGAAAAAAGACGTTCAATTAATTGATGTACGATCAGCATTAGAATATGAATTAAATCACATTGAAGGATTTCAAAACATCCCTTTATCTAAAATAAAGAAAAGGCATCATGAATTAGATCGTGAAAAAGAAGTGATCTTACTTTGCCAAAGCGGGATGAGAAGTAATAAAGCGAGTAAACGGTTGAAACGACTTGGGTTTACAAAGCTTACAAACGTTAAAGGCGGCATGTCTTCCTGGTCATAAGAAAAGCGGAAGGACCCTGCTTTTCTTTAGCGGACTGAGATGCCCCTATTCTATTAAAATCTTATTTATTTAGACTTTAGCGGACTCAGAAGCCCTTATTTGTTCAATTTTATTAAAATTAAGCATCAATATTATATAATAAGGGCCTCTCAGTCCGTTACGCAGTCAAGTCCACAATCCTGTGTAAATTTGAGAATCAATGTTTTCACCTAACTAGTTTTTTGGTAGGGTTTATTATTTTTTGGAGAAAGAGGGGGTACCCCCTCTTTCTCCAAAAATTTTCGCTTCGC
>NZ_JBLWFS010000012.1:0-123996 GCF_048323755.1 Alkalihalobacterium sp. APHAB7 | reverse complement strand
TCATCCCAATAACTTCAATATCAAAACCATTCTCTTCAAAGATTTTTCTTGGTGTTTTACCCTTTTCGTTCTCAGCGATAAATAAACGTTTAAATCCATCGGTATAAGTAACACCCTTAGAACTAACTGATTTCACGTTTGGGTTACCTGACAATGTCTTAATTTCGCACTCTGTAAATATCTTTTTACTCATTGTACTTTCCCCAATCCCCATTTTTCTTTAATTATACAAAAAAGTACCCTATAGGTAGACTTTTTTTAATGTCTACTCTATAGGGTACAGTTTACTTTGATGCCAGCTTCTTTATTTGTAGTACTATTTCCTCTTAGTCCGAATTATGAATTAGCTACTTTTTGAAGAGCTTCAATTACACGGTCAGCTTGAAATGGCTTAACGATAAAATCTTTTGCACCTGATTGAATTGCATCGATAACCATAGCTTGTTGACCCATCGCAGAACACATAATCACTTTAGCATTTGGATTAATATCTTTGATGTCGCGTAATGCTTCAATACCGTCTTTTTCTGGCATTGTTATATCCATTGTTACAATATCTGGCTTTAACTCTTTGTACTTTTCGACTGCTTCTTGACCATTAGCCGCTTCACCGACAACGTCAAAATCATTTTTAGATAAAATATCTTTAATCATCATTCTCATAAAAGCAGCATCATCTACAACTAAAACAGAAGTCATCTTAACACCTCACACTATTTTTCCTTGCTCAAAATATCAACATTAGTCATTACTTTATCTATATTTAATAATGTAAACAAACGGTTTTCAAGCTTTACGACTCCCCTTAAATAGTCAGCTTCTACACCGCCAACTACTTCAGGAGTAGGTTCGATCTTCTCTAATGGAATATCAATTACATCATTAGCTCCATCTACAATAAAACCAATTTCAATTTCATCTTTAGAAATGACTAGAATTCGTGTAGCATCATCTGATTGTTTAGGTTCGATACCAAATCGTTTCCTTAAGTCGATAATTGGAGTAATAACCCCACGTAAATTCATAACACCTGTAATAAAATGAAATGTTCTAGGAATACGCGTTACGGGTTGCATTCTCTCAATCGATTGAATGTAGTCTACTTCAATTGCATATTCCTCGTCTTTCAACTGAAAAACAATAACTTTTAATTCATTTCCTACTGCACTTTCAACAGACATCCGGGCTTGCCTCCCATCCTTGTAATTACTTAATTAGTGCATTTGTATCAACAATTAAAGCTACTTGACCATTTCCAAGAATGGTTGCTCCTGAAATAGCAAATACATTTGTCAAATAGTTTCCTAATGACTTAAGTACAATATCATGTTGCCCGATTAAAGAGTCAACAACTAGTCCTGCAATTTTATCCCCTTTATGAATAATAACTAAAGAATAAAACTCTTCATCTTCCTCTTGTTCAACAGGAATTTCAAAAATATCTTTTAAGAATACGAGAGGTACCACTTTCCCACGGAAGTCAATCACTTTTTGGTTATGTGCACTATACACTTCCTGTTTGTTAACAATAGCCGTCTCCACAATCGAAGTAAGCGGGATTGCATATTTTTCATCACTAACTTCTATTAACATAACATCAATAATAGAAAGTGTTAACGGTAATTGAATAGAGAAAACAGATCCTTTACCTAACGTTGAATCGACAGTCACTACACCACCTAATGATTCAAAAGTAGACCTAACGACATCAAGACCTACACCACGACCTGAAACATCTGTCACTTTATCAGCTGTACTGAAACCAGCCCTAAATAAAAGACCATAGATTTGCTGATCTGTCATTTTACTTGCTTCTTCTTCAGTAACAACACCATTAGTTAGTGCTTTATTTAAAACTTTATCGCGATTAATACCGGCTCCATCATCTTCAATCTCAATAAACACATTATTTCCACTATGATACGCTTTAAGGACGACCGTCCCTTCTTCTGGTTTACCTAATTCCCTGCGTTTTTCTGGAGTCTCGATTCCGTGATCAATTGAATTACGGATTAAATGAACGAGTGGATCTCCAATTTCATCGATAATCGTTCGATCAAGCTCTGTTTCAGCACCAACAATTTGAAGATTAACTCTTTTATTTAAATCTTTCGACAAGCTGCGAACCATACGTGGAAAGCGGTTAAACACTTGATCGACTGGCATCATTCTCATATTTAAGATAATTTCTTGGAGATCTCCAGAGATTCGAGACATTCTTTCAACCGTTTCATTCAACTCATTATTCTTTAAATCACTCGCAATTTGTTCTAAACGACCGCGATCAATAACTAGTTCTTCAAATAAGTTCATTAAAACATCGAGTCGTTCAATATTCACTCGAATGGTTTTATTTCCGTCTGATCCCGATTTTTTTCCATTCTTTTTTGTTTTATCTTCGGTAGTCGTTTCTTGAGTTTGTTGCACAACTTCTTGCTTATCCACTACTTCAGCTTCTGCTTTAACTTCGCCAGCTTCTTTTTCAGAAGAGGCTTTCTTTAATTCTTCAAGATTTAATGGATGAACTTGTACATCAGTAATTTCTGAAACTTTATTTACTCGCTTAATTATTTCGTCTGCATCAATTTTAGAAATAAATGTGACGACAAATTCTAAGTCAAATTTTTCTTCTTCTAGTTCTTCTGCACTTGGATTCGATTTAATGATTTCACCGACTTGTTCAAGTACTTCAAACACCATGAACACACGTGCAGCTTTCAGCATCGTTCGCTCATCTAAAGAAATTTTTACCTGATACGATTGATATCCTTGTTCTTGTGATTGCGTCAGAACCGTAAGTTCAAACTGATCGTAGGAAACATCAAAAGCTGCTGTTACTGTTCCTTCTTCAAACTCAACTGTATCTGTCATTTCTACAGTAGCTGCAACTTGTGATGGTGCTCCACCTTTTTCAATTTGATCCAGTAACTCTGTCACATTCGAAACATCACGCTTACCTGTTCCACCTGAAGCGATGTCATTAACCATTGCTTCTAAATCATCTACTGCTGCAAAGACAACATCTAAAACAGCTGTTGACGCTTCTAATTTTTGGTTTCTTATTAAATCTAGTACATTTTCCATACAATGTGTTAAATGAGCTAAATCTTCATAACCCATCGTCGCTGCCATACCCTTTAATGTATGTGCGGATCGAAAAATCTCCCCAACAATAGCTAAATTACCAGGTTCATTCTCTAACAATAATAAGTTGTCATTTAATGACTGTAAGTGTTCTTGGCTCTCATCGATAAACACATCTAAGTATTCTGAAGTACTCAAGACTATCTTCACCTCAACATATTAGTCTAACGAAGCTTTGTTATATAAAAATCAGTTCTACAAACTAGATACAACACATTAAAATTCTAAAATTGTAAGTATAGTAAACAATTAAATCATACCATAATATATAGTAAAAAAGTAACATCTAATAGAGCCTACTTATCCATATAATAAACTAATCTTACCTAAGAATATAGTCGAATCAATAAATTTCAGTAAAATAATCACTAAAAAATTGACGAATTCTAGTAGAAAGGGGCCAGACACCGATTTTATTTATTAGCGCTGTTAAAGAGTAGTGTTGATTTTGGACTCATTCCTGAAACCTTCCAGTTCCTGAAAGGCGTGTGAAATGTTAAGTTAAAACAATAACCCCAAAATCAACAGATATCAACAGTATGATTTAACATAGCTTATTTATTAACACATTAAAAAGCTTAGAGAACATCATTCGTTCTCTAAGCTCTTTAACATTCTCTAAACAAGATTAATGGTTATGTTCCTCTTCTTCATCATGGTCATTTTGACGATCGTGTTCATGCCCCTCGTGGTCTTCGTGGTCTTCGTGATCTTGATGATCGCCATCTTCTTTATGTTCTCCATGGTCTCCGTGTTCACCATGACCGTCCATTTTAGTTGTTACCGTATCTGGTTGAGCTGTGATCGCCTCAACATCAACATCCCCTACGACAATCATCTGTTTTTCCATACGGTGCATCGCGCAAGCTGTAACATGATAATAAGCATAATATACGCCATCTTCTTGGAACACCCAGTCCAATGTGTATAAGCCTTCTCCTTGATTTTCAGTTTCTAACATATGGTGGTAGTCTGGATTCGCATGTTCCCATATTTCAAATTGCACGTCATCTGCCTCGTCTACATTAAATCCATCGTGGGTTACATGAGCAGTGAATTGAATGTTTTCTTCACTTTCTACTATTTCTGGATTCCACGTAAAATCTACTTCAATAGGAACCAGTGTATTTTCACACGGGCCACTAGTCACATTAGCTTGTCCATCGTCTTCTGCTTGACCACAAGCTGTCATAAGTCCTAATAATAAAACAGAACCAATAATACTTAACTTCTTTTTCATTTTAATATCTCCTCTATATTCATATAAAGATTTTTTAGATTACTAAACCTTCTTCATAAAGGTTATCGTGATTTTGTGATAAAACTTTGAAATCTCTCAAACAAATCTTTGAACATTTGTGATTAGAAAATGTCCCTATGTCTATCAGTTACTACTCAAGTTCAAATACTGGAATGATGATAGTAACTGCTGTACCTCTTCCAACTGTTGATTCGATCGTGAGTCTGCCACCATGTAGTTTCACAATTTGTTGAACAATTGCTAACCCTAAACCTGTTCCACCTTCCTTTCGAGTCCGCCCTTTATTAACACGATAAAACCGTTCGGTAATTTTCTCTACGTCCTCCTCAGGGATCCCTTCCCCTTTATCAATAATTGAAAGTACGGCTTCATTGTTGATTGAATTGAGAACAACATTAATTTGCCCGTGTTCCTTACTATACCGAATCGCATTATTTAACACATTAGAAATGACTTGAGCTAGTCGGTCTTCGTCACCTTCAACAATAATTTCTTCATCTAATTCCTTCTTAATAGTTACCTTCTTTTCTTTAACATTCCATTCAAATTTCTGGACCACATCTTCAATAACCTGCGCAAAAGGCAACGGTACTTTTGTTATTGGATAGGAGTCACCTTCTAGTTGTGCTAAATCTAACAAATCATGTACAAGCCTACCAATATATGCAGTCTCTTTTTTCATTGTATTAATATATTTTTCTTGTGATATCATTTCTTCTTCAAAGGCTTCTGTATACCCTTTCATATAACTAATCGGTGTTCGCAGTTCATGGGAAACATTAGAAAGCAACTCTCTTCGCTTTAACTCTACTTGTTCAAGTGAAGAGGACATGCGATTAATAGACGTGGCTAATTGGCCCAGTTCATCTTTTCTATTGATATTTGCACGTTTAGAGAAATCCCCATCTGCCATCTGGTTAGTTACTTCCATCATCTGTTCAATCGGATGAATAAAATAACCTGTAATTTTCCGCGTAACGACGCTAATAAAAATGAGTGTGAGTAATACCAATCCGATAAGAATAAAGCGGATCGACTCAAACGGCTCATAAACTGTAGCTAAAGGCATATATAAAAATAGGGCAGCTTCTAGTCCGTTAATGCCCTCAATAGGAATAACTACTGCTACTATATCTTGAGCAAACCTAGGGTGTTCACGGATTAATACGAGGGTTTCACCTTTTAATAACACTTGACGCTCTTCAAACGTAATTAAAGTTTCTTCAATTTCGATTTCAAATGGTAGTCCGCCACTTAATAACATTGGGTCTTTCGTAAAAATAACATTCGCTTCTAACACAGTATCCAGCCATACAATTTGGTCGATGAATTCATCCTCTGAAAACTGATCATATTGTGAAACAACAGCTTGTCCGTGATGTTGTAATAACGAGATCTGTTTTTCAACATAAAACTTTTCGTATAAAAAGTACGTCAATACGAAAATCGCTATTACAGTTAAGGAAATGAGCAGTATAAAGGACATCCATATCCGTTGCTTTAATCCGCTCTTCTTCATTCATTGTCTCCTTCAAATTTGTATCCTACACCCCAAACCGTCTTTAAGCATTCACCAAACTTCCCTAATTTAATTCGCAGAGTTTTAATATGTGTATCAACCGTTCGAAACGTTCCTTTCTCGTAATCCATTCCCCAAACATAGTCATGAATTTGTTCTCGACTAAAAACCATCTTTTCATGTTCAACGAGATATAAAAGCAAATCATACTCTTTTCTCGTCAATGTCACTTTTTGTTCATCTACCATAACGGTTCTTCCTTCAAGATCAATCGCAAGACCATCGAACCGTATAACAGAAGGCTTTTTCGTCGTTAGTTCTACCCGACGGAGTTGTGCTTCAATTCTAGCTACCAATTCTTTAGGACTAAAAGGCTTAACCACATAATCATCTGCACCAATTTTCAGTCCTTGAACGCGATCCATTTCTCCGCCTTTTGCCGTGAGCATAATAATGGGCACTGTCCATTTTTCCCTTATTTTTTCACATGCTGTATATCCGTCCATCGTCGGCATCATAACGTCCAAAACAATTAAATCTACTTTTCCTCGCTGCAATAAAGGAAATATATCAATTCCATCATAAGCTCGTAATACATAATAATTTTCCTTTATTAAGTAAGAAGAAACTAACTCGACTAATTCTTTTTCATCATCAACAACTAATATCGTTTTTTTACTCATTTTCAAACGCTCCTATAGAAACTCCAAATGGTCCAGCAGCTAATTTGATTTCCTTAACTACTTCATAAGTATGACGATCGATAACTGATAACACATTACCATCTAAGCCTGTAACAAAAAGGTGTTGTAACGAGGCGCTCATATAATGCGGATTATCGCCGACAACAACTCGTTCCTTAACTTCATATGTGTTACGATCAATCGCATACAAATCACTGGACCCATGACATAACACATAAAAATGATCTCCTGCCATATCATCGTAAATAAAGATTGGCATTAGGCCTACATGTATTTCTTCTACTTTTTCACCTGTAAACGGATTATACGCCTCAATGCTTTCATTCCAATTCGTAAAGTGACCATGGCCTGCTACCCATAGATAATGGCCGTCATATAATAAATCAGTCGGCAATTCTAACACAGGGAAGATTAACTCTACTTCATTGTTTAAACGATTAATGACTGTTACAGTCGGTGTTTCTCCACTGCTAAGGACAAAAATAAATTCTCCATTTTCATCTAAATTAGCTTGAATTGGATTCGATCCAACATCAATGGAGACGAGCTTTTGTTTATTTTCTAATTGATAGACATGTAATTGATGCTCTTTCGCGTCTGTAATATATAAAAGTTGTTCTTTCTCATCAACGTTCATACTTGTAATTCCTTGTCCAAATTCAAGTAACGTTTCAATTCGTCCTGAATGTAAATCGACCAGTAATACTTCATCTTCCAGCTTCCCAGCAATAGCCACTTGATTCGGTCCGATCGTTTCAAGCGAATGAATTTGAAATGGAAACTCTTCCGAATAAACCACCTCGTACGACTCCAAATCAATAAAACTAAGCTTTTTATCTTTTAGATGTGTCACCATTACGAGCGGCTGTTTGTCAGGAAGTGACAGGTGAAGTTGTTGACAGCCTGTTAAAACAAACAAGAAAAGCAAAACAGCTAATACTACTTTTTTCTTCATTTTCATCACCTATTTTATACAGTAATCGTTTCATAGTGTTAAGGTATCATCCATTTGTGATGAGTTTGTGAAATCAATAAAAAGAGACTAACGTCTACTGTTAGTCTCCCCTGATTTACCTTAGTTTAAAGCCTTTACTTGTTCAAACCAAGAACGATATTCTTCTTCTGAATATAAACCTTCCACTCTTCCAAGTTCTTGTCCATTCTCATAATGAACAATCGTCGGTGTTGATTGGATATTGTGCTCTGACCAACCTTCATTAAACTCCAGAAGGTTATATAGTTTCAAGTCTATTCCCATGTCCGCAGTCATCGGTACAATAATTGGAGATACTTCTACACATGCAGGACATGTTGGCTGATAAAAGTACACCGTCATACTTTCCCCAGCTTCTAAAGATGCTTTAAGTTCATCTGGTAAAATAATGTTTTGATAATTCGGATCATCTAATTGATTGATTGTTGCCTGGTTAAGATTAGACTTTCCATATGGATTTCCTTCAACCTTTTTACTCGTTGAAGCATTATTTACAACCGCTAGAGCCGCAAAAATCGCAACAACGACGACTATAAAAATAATGATTTTCTTCATCGGCCTCTATCTCCCCTGATTTGTTTTTAAAATAACGACGCTAATTACAAAAATAATCGTAAAACCAACTAAAGCTAAAAACGGAATCGTAATAAATCCTAACCAATTAATATATTGACCTGCACACGGAATCAGCCCGCACGAATCGAGTTCTGTCATCGCTGGCACTTTTTGCAATAGATAATGATAAAAAGCAATGATTAAGCCAAATCCTGAGAATACTGCAGAATATAAGGCTTGCTTTGTATCCTTTTTCACAACACCTATCCCTAATATGATGACGATAGGATACATGAAGATGCGTTGATACCAGCAGAGTTCACATGGAATATAACCGAGTATTTCTGAAAAATACAAACTGCCAATCGTAGCAATTAATGAAACTCCCCATGCTGCAAATAGAAGATTTTCGTTTTGTTTTATGCGATTTTTCATCGTTCACCCTCGTTAAGTTTATTAGTAGCTAAACTCTATTCCTAATAGTACAAAAAAAAGAGACATTCAGCAATCAAACACTTCTATATAATAATAGGAAAATATGAATAAAATATGAAACTACACCTAACTTATGTTAAATATCATAAAAAAAGAGAAAGGTAGCCCCTTTCTCTTTACTCATTGACTAGTTCATTTAATTCTCTTGTTAATCCTTCCAATTCTTTAAAGCTATCAATAATCTCGACAATATATTGGTGTTGCTCTTCTACACTCGCAAAAACTTCTTCAACCATCGCACTCGACTCTTGGGTTACATTCGTAACTTCAGATAATTCACCTGAGATCTTATTAGAAGCATTTTCTAGAAGAAGAACCATTTCCTCTAATTTTTGACTAAACGAGACCACTTCTTTGGTATTACGTAAAATTTCATTAAAGCTTACTTCTGTATCTTCCGTTACTTTTATACTTTCCCCAACAATTTCTTCGCCTTTTTGAACTTCTTCTGTTACTTTTTCGGTTTTTGTTTTAATATCTTGTAGGATCGATTCAATTTCTTTTGTAGACCGTTGTGAATCTTCAGCTAAACGTTTTACTTCATTTGCAACGACAACAAAACCTCGTCCATGTTCCCCGGCCCTTGCCGCTTCAATCGATGCATTAAGTGCAAGTAAGTTTGTTTGGTTTGAAATATCGCTTATAGTTGTTAAGATTGTACTAATTTTTTGGCTTTGTTCATTTAAGTCCTTCATAACAACAGCTGCTGAAGTAATCACAGATTGAACATTATCCATCGTTCGACTTAACTCATTCACTTGCTCATTGCCTTTATTCGTATGGTTGAGCGTTTCATTCGCAATGTTCTTGGCAGATTGTGTTAGTGAGGAAACATTTTGAACAGCAGTATTCTTATCACTCATTGACTCATTAATATCACTGACAGTTGAAGCTTGTGTTTCTACTCCTCTAGCCACTTCGGAAAAAGTTGACGTTAAGTCCGTTGAAACTTTTTGTGTGGCTTCAATATTCGTTTTCACTTGTTGACTAAACTCTGTAATGACATTCACAGAATTCGTCACTTTCGCTAGCAACTGATCTACTTTTTGTTTACCTAGTAATGCTTCTTCTCCTTTTAATTGCACATCCTTTTGCATATTTTCACCAATACGAGCTTGAGCAATTAAAACCCCCGTAATAATAATGACAAATACATTTAATGAAATGAGAATATTATTTTCTTGCCCAATAAACATGCTGTCTCTCAGTGTAAAGAAGAAATAATTCGTTAACAATAACCCTATTGCCCCAGATAAAGCTATCGAGCGGTAATTGTGGAATAACGTAATAAATACAAGTCCTATGTAAACCATTAAGTAATTCGAAAGTTTCGGTGAGGTTACTCCCATGACAAAAGTTAACACACCAAGACCAACCGCAATAAAATATTGTAAAGAATACGGCATCAATTTTTTGTAGGCCATGATTGAAAAAAAGATAGATAGAGACATACCCGTAATAGTATAGGCAATAATACCTCCCAAAGGTACGTCACTAATGAAGTTACTTATTAACCCAAGAATAAAGGCTCCCCAAAGGAGATTCGATACAAGTTTATTCCTTTTTCCATATACTTCTTTATCTATAATTGACATATAAGTGCCCCCTTAGCTCTGCTGAAGTATTTTATGAATGAATATTCATTCATAAAATACTTTGTTTACATACATTTTTTAGTAAAATAGTATTATTACTAATAGTTTACAAAAATTCTGACTACTAGACAACTACTATTTTCCAACATGTGAGTAGTATTTATTATAACTATTGGGCTTCGGCTGCTAAGTAGGCAGTTTCTCTCCGATTCTTTGTACAAATCAAATATCACAGAACAATTTTCACTTGATCAATTTTTCAGCCTTCGATAAGATAAACTCGTTACGAAAAGGAGTTAAATATATTGAAATTAAAATATTCGTTATATGTTTTTATTGGAGCATGCAGTTATGGAATACTTTCCACTTTTGTGAAACTTGCCTATGACCAAGGATTTATCCACCGTGAAGTAATTGGCAGTCAATTTCTAGTCGGATGGTTACTATTATTATTGTTATTCTTGTTCATTCGAAAGCAAAATGTATCTCGAAACCATTTCTTCCTATTACTTGGTGCTGGAACGACAACGAGTTTAACAGGTATTTTTTATTATTTAGCTTTAGAAACAATACCCGCTTCGTTAGCCATCATTTTATTATTTCAATTCACATGGATTGGCGTGCTCATTGAAGCGGTCACTGATCGAAAGTGGCCTTCAAAAACAAAATTAATTTCTATTGCCATTATCCTACTCGGAACATTTCTTGCAGCAGGACCTCTATTACAATTGACAGGGGAATTCACACTTACAGGTGTCGTTTACGGGTTAATTGCAGCCTTTGCATTTGCCTGGTTTATTTTCTTAAGTGGAAAAGTAGCGGTATCTGTTCATCCAATGACAAGAAGTTTTCTGTTTATCACAGGTGCTATGCTCTTAACGCTTATTCTGTTTCCACCCACTTTTCTAATAAGCAGTGCGATACAAGATGGTCTATGGATCTATGCTCTACCATTAGGGTTTTTTGGATTAGTGTTACCAACGATTTTATTTGCAGTCGGTGTACCCAAAATCGGTACAGGATTAGGAACGATACTCGGGGCTGCCGAATTACCGACAGCTGTTATTATGTCAGTGCTCGTTTTAAAAGAATATGTCTCTCTTCTACAATGGATTGGTGTCCTTTTAATCTTAATGGCTATAATCTATTCACAGTATCAAAACCTAATTACTGAACTTACAAAACGGAAAAAGCTAGAGACTTAATGAATAGGTCTCTAGCTTTTATGTATCTACTATTTTACTTAAAACATTCTGAGATTTTTTTAACAATTTGTAGAGTATTCGTTTGAATTAGATCTGTTTTATGTGGTTGTATGTAAATAGCTTTCATCCCAAGTAAAAGGGCAGGAGCGATTTCATTAATAAAATTATCTCCAATAGAGATTACCTCTTTTTCTTTCACATCGTACTGATCCATTAAATGTCTGAAAATATCAACCGTAAAAGATGGCTTTCTTGCAGATGAAACAATATGTGTAAATACGTCAAGAAGATCTAATTCTTTTAGTAGCCTTAACACATCTTCTTTATCACTATTTGTCAGTAAGACAGTTGTCTTCCCTTGTTCTTGTAATTCAATGATCCACTTTTTTAAACCAGAAATAGCTTGAAGTTCAAAAGATTCAGTAACCATAAATTCCTTAGTTGCTAAATAACTGCTATAACAATCATCTATTCCATAATGTTTAGCTACAGTAAAAGGAAGCCACCAACCATCTCCTATGGCCACAATATTTTCAAAATCAAAGTTTATTTGATTTTGAAAATGAACTTTTGTCTGTTCTTCACCCCAAACCGTACCGTCCCACTCTTCCACTTTTGTTACCGTCAACTTCAGCGGATCAATTGAAAGAAGAACATCACGGTTTACATCATAGGCTTTACCAATTTGAACGACATGGTCCCCGGCTTTCGCTTGTTCATATTCTTGATAAAAATTGTCTTGAACATCATTAGCCAGTTTATTCATTAAATGTCTCGCATAATAGTCAAAGTGCTCTGTACCTTCGTAAAGTGTTCCGTCCAAATCAAAAATAATCAATTGACTATCCATAAAAATGTGTTCCATTCTATTCACCTCGAAAAAATTATATTAGAAAATGATTACAAACAAATATATTACCTAATATACAGGTTTCGCTCATGAAGTAAACCATTCTATTGTAAATCTAGTGTAAATTTCGTTAAGATACGAATAATTATTTTAAGAAAGTTTAAAGATGTTCGTACTACCTATAGATTTTTTTAGAATTATGTTGCATAATGACAAAGTACTACAAATTATCCATAGAGGTGAAAAAAAACAATGAAGAAAATTTATTCATTCGTGTTAGCAGTAGCAATGAGCGTTGCACTAGTTGGTTGTGGAACAGCTGATGAAACACCTGCTCCAGAAGAAACAACTGGTGGCGACACACCAGAAACTACTGAAGAAGTTGCAAATGCAGATTTACCTAGCGAGATCGTTATGGGATTTGTTCCATCTCAAGACTCGGCTAACATCGCAGACACAGTTGCCCCACTTGCAGACCGTCTTTCGGCTGAGTTAGGTGTAACCGTTCGTGGTGAAGTTATGACAAACTACACAGCATTAGTTGAAGCAATGGGTAATGACCAAGTACATATTGGTTTCATTCCAGCTTTCGGTTATGTTTTAGCAACTGACCGTTATGACAACATTGAAGCTGTTCTAAAATCAATTCGTCACGGTAGCTCTACGTATAAAGCTCAATACACAGTTCGTACAGATTCAGACATTCAGTCAATTGAAGATTTAGAAGGAAAAGTTTGGGCATTCCCTGACCTTGCTTCTACAAGTGGTTACTTATTCCCTGCTGCACAACTAGTTAATGAATTTGGTGTTGATTCAGAGAACATCGCTGGTTTCTTTTCTGATATGATCCAATCTGGTGGACATGATAACGCATTAATTCAAGTACTAGAAGGAAATGCAGATGTTGCAACAACTTTCGATGATGCTCGTACAGCAATTGAAGGAGACTACCCTGAAGCTATGACAGATCTTCGTGTACTTGGTTACACTGCTGAAATTCCAAACGACACAATCTCTTTAAATACTAACCTACCTGAAGAGTTAAGAGACGCTATCGTTGCAGCATTTATGGCATTTAACGATGACGAAGAAATGTTAACAATTATGGATGAAGTTTATAACTGGACTGGTATTGATACAGCTTCTGATAGCGATTACGATGTAGTTCGTGAAACAGCTGCCGTTTTCCCAGACATGTTAAAATAATCTAACAAGGTATTAAACTATTAAAAAATGTATTAGGGGAGAAGTTAACTTCTCCCCTCCTCTTATGTCCTATTTAAATAGAACATAAGAAGAGGGGGCAAATACCTTCTACAAAGCCAACGAAATGAGGGAAAGAAATGATCGAGTTTAAAGACGTATCACTTGTCTATCCTAATGGTACGCAAGGATTAAAAAATGTAAATCTTAAAATAAATCAAGGTGAGTTTGTTGTTATTGTTGGTTTGTCTGGTGCAGGAAAATCAACTCTTATTCGAAGTATGAACCGTCTTGTTACACCTACAGATGGTGAATTACTCATTGATAACGATGATATTCTAAAATACAACCAGCGTAAGCTAAGAAAACTTCGTACTGAAGTAGGAATGATCTTTCAAAACTACAATCTAGTAAAACGTTCAACTGTAATGAAAAATGTTATTTCTGGTCGTTTAGGCCATACAGGTACGATTGCTAGTTTACTAAACATCTTTCCTAAGGAAGCCGTTTCACTAGCCTATCGCAGCCTTGAGCGTGTCAACATTGCTGAAAAAGTATATAGTCGTGCAGATCAATTAAGTGGTGGACAACAACAACGTGTAGCTATTGCCCGCGTGCTTACTCAACAACCTAAAATTATTCTTGCAGATGAGCCCGTTGCGAGTCTTGATCCACCTACTTCACATCAGGTAATGACATATTTGCGTAAAGTAAACAAAGAAGACAATATAACCACAATCGTTAATCTTCACTTTATCGATATGGCGATGGAATATGCTGATCGTATTATTGGAATGCGTGCAGGAGAAGTAGTATTTGATGGACCTGCTAGTAAAGTATCTGAACAAACATTTGAGGAGATTTATGGTCGAAAAATTCGAGAGGATGACCTTGTAGGAGGTCAAGACGATGAGTAATCCTGAAATAAAAAGCGTTGTTTCCTCAAGAGCGAAGCTACGAATGACAATTATTCTCATAGCTATCGTCGGTGTGTATATTTACACATCTTGGGCTACACGTTCAACACCCGTAGACCTTATTAAGGGTTGGGGCGGTTTTCAGCGAATTTTAACTGATTTGTTCCCACCAAACTGGTCTTATGCACCACAAGTTTGGGACAAACTAGCCGAAACGATCCATATGGCAATTATAGCAACAACTCTTGCAGCAATTGTTAGTATTCCAATTTTCTTATTATCAGCAGCAAATCTATTCCCTAGTCCTTGGATCCACCAACCTGTACGTTTTATTATGAATGTCTTACGTACAATACCAGACATCTTACTCGCAATTATTTTCGTTGGTATTTTCGGTGTAGGTGTTTTCCCTGGGATTATCGCTCTATTTATTTTTTCTTTAGGGCTTCTCGCAAAATTAATGTACGAGACAATCGAAGCCATTGATATGAATCCACTGGATGCTATTCGTGCATCGGGAGGAAATACGCTTCAAGTAATCTGGTATGCGGTACTTCCGCAAGTATTACCACAATTCGTCTCCTTTAGCTTGTATGTTTTTGAAGTAAACGTTCGTGCCTCAACTGTTTTAGGATTTGTCGGCGCTGGTGGTATCGGCTTATTACTTCAGCAACAAATAAGTTTCTTCAATTACCCGAGAGTCATGACGATTATTTTAATCATTTTCTTAGCTGTAATCATCATTGACTACATTAGTAATAAGATAAGGGAGAGAATTGTCTAATGGAACTAATTATGCCACCGAAGAAAAAACGTTCGGTTAAAAAGATTATTCGTAACATTCTTATTGCAATTGCTCTCATCGCGCTATATACATGGACTTTTGTTTCCATTGATATTCGTTGGGAGCGCATTTTCAGTCAACAAACGATTAACAATTTTGGTCGAGTCATTCCACAACTATTTTCACCAGATTGGAGTGCCTTTCCAAAAGTCATGGGCTTAATGTGGCAAACATTACAAATGGCTTACACAGGTACACTTCTAGCTGCCATTTTAGCCATTCCTTTTGGTTTCTTTGCCGCTAGTAATATGGTCAAGAACAAAGTATTAAACAATCTTTCTAAAGGGGCTTTAAACGGGATCCGTGCGTTTCCTGAGTTAGTACTTGCGTTAATGTTCGTTGCTGCTGTTGGTCCACGACCGTTTGCCGGAGTTTTAGCCATTGCAATCGGTTCGATTGGAATGCTTGGGAAACTATATTCTGAAGTCATTGAATCAATTGACATGCATGTCGTTGAAGCACTTCAAGCTAATGGGGCGAATCGAATTCAGGTTCTTTTCTACGGAGTATTACCTCAGATTATTCCTGAGTTTTTATCGTATGCGATCTATCGATTTGAAATTGATGTCCGTGCCTCTACGATTTTAGGGATTATCGGTGCCGGGGGGATCGGTACTTTAATTACTATTTCCATTGCAAATCGTAAATGGGATGAAGTAGGAATGATTTTACTTGTCATTATTGTCGTCGTAACGATTATTGACACAATCAGTGCACAAATTCGAAAACGTATTGTTTAGAGAAAAGCGATTGCACCCGTTTTGCGGTGTATGGACTGGAGCACTCCGTATGAGATAAAGAAAACACGTAGAGCGCTAGCGATACGATGTTGCCTTATCGTAAGGAGGAGATCGAAGTCCACTAGACGCAGGGTGCATCAGCTAGACAAGGAGAAAGCGATTGCACCCGTTTTGCGGTGTAATAGTAAAAGAGCGTTCATTATTGAACGCTCTTTTACTATTATATTAGAGATACTGACGCATATGTCGATAACGGTCAATTGTATCTTGCATACGTTTTTCACTTTTTTCGCGGTTGTGATATTTTTCAATATCACTTCCCACACGATTACGCTTAGTAATCGTAATGGTGAAAAATAAAAACTGAATCGTCATAAATATTGCCTCCTTTTCATTAGAACATGATTAGGTGAGGCCTTTCACCTTTTCATACCAGTTAATTACAGCACATTGTACAATCATCATTGTTATTACCTCCTTTTTAATATTTTATAAGTCAAAATATATAGAAAAAGCCACAGGTCGGCCTCTGACCTGTGGCTTTCTATAGCATAATAAAGAAAAATATACACTACATCGAAAACACTCTATAAGTAGGAACCAAACGTATGATAAAAGTATTCAATTGTAATTTCATTGATTTTCCAACTCTCATCATTGTGTTCAGCCCCTTTCTTTTAATAGTTAATATTCTTTACAAAGGAAATTATAACCAATTAAATTGCATTTGTAAATATCTAATTTGTTAAATAGGTGTTAATTTTCAAAACAGTTAAACTCCAACGGTACATCATATTCTAATTATATGCCTTATTTTAACAAGTTCTTCTTAAATAACCTGTATTCGTAAACTTTGTTGCTAAAGCGTGAAGAACCAAACTTTCGCTTGGTTACGGTCCAATAGCTAAAAGCTACAATCTATTAGAAAAGAGCCTTAAAATAAGAAACTGTAAACTGAAGCAACACCCTTCCCCAATAAAAAAACAGACCCCACATTGGAGTCTGCTTCATGCAATTAGAACGTAATTACTTTGAATCCCATTAGAACGACAAGGACTAACGTAGCAACAAACATTATCCAATAGTACGGTCCTTTGCCTGCTAATGTATCTTTTTTCGTACGAACTAAAATCATTTCCATAAAGTATATTAAAGAGATAGCTAAAATACCTTTTAATACGAATGTGAATACAAAATTCCACTGAATTAATAGTCCAATTCCTGTAAGAACCATAATCACGTAGAAAAGGCGTAAAATCATATGAACGATTTTTGCCCCTTTTTCTTTATTGGCTTTGATTAAGAAATAAGCAATAAAAAATAATAACACTGTGATTGCCCATGAACTCGAATGGGTATGTAATAAACCTGTATACATGTTATCCTCCTACAATATATAATTTATAATCCTCTACCATTATAATATAACGTCGACAATAAACCAAAAAAATTCACTTTTTTTTATGGAATACGAATAGCATCAAATGGAGTTACAATCCCAAGTAATGGGTCATTCGGATTCCCATTTTCCGTAATCAAAACGGCCTCAAGTCGTGTAACCTTTTTATCGATATGGTGTAGAAATAATTCTTTTACATCGTATATCGATTTATTCACACAAACAAACTTCACATTATTCATATGTTTTTCATAGATAATAACATCTGAAAGCTTTACCTTATCCACTTCGAAAGCAAATTGATCACGATGATGTGCGAGCCATGCGGTTATACCGTAATTGGTAAGCAAACATTTGAATTTCCCATTTTCATATATTGGGAATTGCGTATAGGCATGTCGTTCAATCGTTCCTAATACGGTTTCTAACGGATCGTCGATATTAAATGTCTTGACTTGTCGTTTATACTTCGGAATAACCATCTCAGGACTAATTAATTCCCGATGAACTTTTTCAATCATTTGAACAACCTCACGATGAGGCTCTGCAATGACAAAATCAGGTGCTGTTTGTTCATGAACGATGACATTTCTAAGTTCCGCAAATTTCTTTAAATCCATTTCGTATTTTGCAATCAGTGGATGTTTCTTTTTAGCGCCATCAATCATTCGTGAGAAAGAAAAATGACGATGCATGTTTAGTTGATCTTTTAATGCCTTTTCAATTGAATTAAATGCTGCCAAAAATCGATCAGCGTTTTCCCCCATATCTGTTACAACTCCTATCACTTTCATGCTGATAGTATACTATTCGATAAAAAGTTGTAAGTTCCTGTCGAAAATGAAAAGACTGACAAAATAATTGTCAGCCTCAATTTATAAATTTTATTCATCTTCGCCGATTACATCTTCAGCAATGTTCACCGCATGGTCTCCAATACGTTCTAAGTTACTTACAATATCAACATACACGATACCAGCTTGTCCTGAACATCTGCCTTCATTTAGACGTATAATATGTTTTTTACGCAGATCACGTTCCATTTTATCAATTCGTTCTTCTTTCTCAAGTACAGACTTAGCTTCTTCAATATCATGTGTTTCTAAAGCTTTAATCGACTGTCTTAGAGTAGATAGAGTTAACTCAAACATTTCATCCAAGTCTTGAATTGCTGTATCAGAAAACTTCACTTTATTTGTGATTTGATAATCAACTAATTCCATAATATTTTCCATATGATCTCCAATTCGTTCAAAATCACGGATCGAACTCATAAGTGTTGAATGAAGCTTTGAATCTTGAGCTGATAACGAATGAGACGACAACTTAACAAGATAATCTGTAATTTTGCGATCTAAATTGTTAATAGCGTCTTCAAACTGAGGAACTAGTTCCCCGTGCTTCTTTTGATGTGTTTTCAAATATAAACTGGTCTCTAGAAGTCCTTTTTCAGCTAATTCAGCCATTCTCAATATCTCTTTTTGTCCTTGTCCTAAAGCAATGGCTGGTGATTGTCTAATAAAGGCTTCATCTAAGTGAACGGCTTTGTACTCTACAGCTGAATCTTTTCCAGGGATGAGCTTTACAACAATCCACGCTAGCACTGCAATAAACGGTAATTGGATTAAAGTATTCGAAACGTTGAAAATACCGTGTGCAAAAGCGATTGTCATTTCAGGGTTAAGCTGCCATTCTCTTTGAATAGTTTCAACTAAATAAGTAAACGGAACTAATAATATTAAAACAAGAATTGTACCGATAAGGTTAAAAATAACATGTGTAGCAGCAGCACGTTTAGCCGCTATAGATGCACCGATTGCTGCTAACACTGCAGTAATCGTTGTCCCAATATTATCACCAAATAATACAGGTAAAGCTGCATTTAAATCCATCGCACCTTGTGCATAAAGGGTTTGTAACAAGCCAATTGAAGCGGATGAACTTTGCACTGCGACTGTAAAAATGGTTCCAATTAGTACTCCTAATAACGGGTTTTCACTCATACTAACCGTTAAATCTGCAAATGCTTGTACATCACGAATGGGCTTTAAGCCATCTCCCATTAATTTCAAACCATAAAATAATGCACCAAAACCAAAAACAACTTGACCATAATTATTTACTTTTCGATTTTTAAAGAAGAAAATGAGAAATGCACCTAAAGCTATAATTGGTAACGCATAGTCAGTAATTTTAATACCGATAATGAAAGCAGTAACCGTCGTACCAATATTTGCTCCTAAGATGACTCCTATGGCTTGTTGTAATGTCATAAAGCCAGCATTTACTAATCCAATGGTTAATACGGTAGTACCTGAACTAGTTTGCAATAGAACAGTTACAAATATCCCTGCAAATACACCCATTACTGGATTAGTCGTGAAGCGATCTAGGATATCTCTAAGTCCATCTCCAGCAATTTTCTGAAGTCCATCCCCCATTGATTTAATACCGAATAAAAAGATACCCAAACCACCGAAAAACACAAAGAGTATTGTTTGTAAATCCAACTGAAAATCATCCCTTCAAAGTAATTATATCCCCTTCGACAATTCTCTACAAAAAGAACCCCCCATCAATACTAAGGAATTATTAAGAGATTGTAAATATTAATTAATGTAAAGTTTTTGTAAAGTTTATTTATTATTTTACTTTGTTCTTGACATAGCTCATTTTAAAAGGGCTTTACTATTGTTTCCAGATGGATGTGTATGTATGAAAATTTTTTAAATTAATGGGTCGAAAGATTGAAATGAAAATAATCATACCTATGTCTAGAGCTGTTTGGCTATTCTATTACTTTTTTCAACATGAGGAATATAACCTTTCCTAAAGCTGAATATATTCGTTATCCGAAACAACCATCTACATTCCCCGTTACAAACGTATCTCATGTCAGTTGCTATTTATCAAATGATTTATCAGTATGGCGGATGGTAATTTCAATCGGATCATTTACCTACATGGATGGACAATGAAGATATTGGGAGAGCTCTAGCAAAAGAAAAAGGAGCCTCTGTCAGTGATATCTTCACTTTCAAAGGCTCCTTCATCCATATATATACCTTAAACCTTACCCTACTCGATACCCATATTGAACAGTGTTTTTACATGAGGACAGTTTTAGCAATTGTTCAATTCAAATCAAAATACTGTCCGTTGACTTCATACACAATACATTCAGCTAAATTAGTAGCATAGTCAGCAATTCGTTCAATATAGCGACCAATGAACGCCAAGTTAATGAGTGTCTCTACATGATTTTGGCTATCCTGTATTTTAAATAAGTTTTGTATGAATTCAGCATACATTTTGTCAACAGTATCATCCAGAATCGCAATTTTTTGAGCTTTTAGAACATCACTATGGTAGTAGGCTGCAAGTGCACTTGAGAGCATTTCAGTCGCTCTCTCCGAAATAGCAATTAGGTGATCCCGATAGATATCAAGCTCAGACGGCTTAACACGTTTTCCGACTTTCGCAATATCAACGGCCAGATCTCCTATTCTTTCCAAATCACTTGAAATTTTTAGAGAGACAATTAGTTTACGTAAATCTGATGCTACGGGTTGCTGTTTCGCTATGAGTAAAGTGACACTCTCATTGATTTGAAGCTCAAATTGATTAATCTTTTGATCATTTTGAATCACAGCTGCCATTCCTTCTTGATCATTATTTTTAAAGCTATCAAGGGAATATTGAAGTGCCATTTCAACGACCTGACCCATCTCTAATATTTTGGACTTAATATCCTTTAGTTCACTTTCAAAACTTCCTCGTATTATCATTTTTTTCACTTCACTTTCATTATCCGAAGCGACCAGTAATGTAATCCTCCGTTCGCTTATCAGAAGGGTTTGAAAAGATTTTACTAGTCTGATCATATTCTACCAATTCACCAGTTAAAAAGAATGCCGTTTTATCTGAAATACGAGCGGCTTGCTGCATGTTGTGAGTAACAATTACAATGCTGTAATCTTTTTTCAGTTGCTGTACTAATTCCTCAACTTTAAGGGTAGATATTGGGTCAAGGGCAGATGTCGGTTCATCCATTAAAATAACATCTGGTTCGATGGCTAAACATCTTGCAATACAAATACGTTGTTGTTGACCTCCAGATAAACCGTACGCGTTTTCATGGAGACGATCTTTAACCTCATCCCAGATCGCTGCTCCACGCAAGCTTTTTTCAACAATCTCTTTTAAGATTTTTTTATCCCTGATCCCATGAATTTTAGGACCATACGCAACATTTTCAAAAATTGACTTCGGGAATGGGTTAGGTTTTTGAAATACCATTCCTACACGTGTTCTTAGTTCTTCTACACCATAGGATCTGTCAAGAATATTTCGATCTCTGTATAATATCTCACCAGAAATCTTAACTGATGAAACTAATTCAACCATTCGGTTTAGTGTCTTAATATAGGTTGATTTCCCACAACCTGAAGGTCCAATAATAGCAGTTACTTCATTTTCATAAATGGGAAGATTAATATTCTTCAGTGCTTGATCTTTTCCATACCAAAGATTTAAGTCTTTCGTATTGTAGACAACCTTTTTATTTTCTTTAGGAGAATCCCCTGTTTCTCCTTCTTTATTAACCTTATTGTAATCTACTGAAATTGAAATAGATGACATCTTACATACCCCCATATTAATCAGTATCTATTCTGAAATTTGTTACGAATAATAATTGCGATCGAGTTCATAATAAACAAAACGATTAACAAAACAAGAATGGTAGCAGCAGCTAAATTCGCATACTCGTCTACTAGTACTGCATCAATTGTCCAGTAATAGATTTGCATCGGTAAAGCTGTAAAACTGTCAAATATACTACCTGGAATTGGAATGAGTAATGCTGGTATTCCGATAACAACTAACGGTGCTGTTTCACCGATAGCTCTTGATAAAGCTAAGATCGTTCCTGTTAGTATACCTGGCAGTGAAGATGGTAAAACAATGTTCTTAATCGTTTGCCACTTCGTAGCGCCCATCCCATAGGATGCTTCTCTGAGGTATGATGGTACAGAACGGATCGCCTCTTGGCTGGCAACAACGACAATGGGTAAAACGAGTAAAGCCATCGTTAACCCACCGGCAATAATACTAGGTCCAAAACCAAATGTCCTTACAAATACTGTTAGACCGAGTAAACCAAATACTATAGATGGAACTCCAGCTAAGTTGGTAATGTTTGTCTGAATAAAAGAAGAAAGTTTCCCTTTTTTTGCATATTCCTCTAAATAAATAGCTGTTCCTACCCCAAGTATCATCGTCACTGGACCTACAATCAACATGAGCCATAACGTACCAACAATAGCTCCTTTAATACCCGCACGCTCTGCACTAGTAGAAAGCTTGTTCGTTAGGAACTCAAAGTTCAACCACCCAATACTTTCTACAAATACACGGTATAAAAGGATGGCTAGAACAACTAGCCCAAATAATGTCGATAATAAAAACAAATACTTAAGGAGGTTATTTAAGAGTAATCTCGATTTCATCTTCTTCTGAACGATTTCAGTTTCTATATACTTCATTTTAATAAACCTCCCTATATTTGCGAGAGATATATCTTGCAAGCAAGTTCATCAATAACGTAAATACGAAAAGAGTCATGGCTACCGCATATAAGCTGTAATAAGCTGTTGTTCCAGCCGCAGCATCACCACTTGTGACTTCTACAATATAAGCTGTCATAGTCTGCATCGATTGTGTAATATCAAATGTTAAATTTTTTGAACTACCGCTTGCAATAGTAACGATCATCGTTTCTCCAATCGCACGTGAGATTCCTAGTACGAACGAAGCTACGATACCAGAAATTGCAGCAGGGATAACAACACGAAATGTCACTTCTAACTTAGTTGATCCCATTGCTAATGCCCCTTCTCTCATAGCATTTGGGACTGAGTTCATAGCATCTTCCGATAATGAAGCTACCATTGGAATAATCATAATTCCCATTACAATACCAGGGCTTAGAACGTTTGTTGCCTGTAATGCAGGGATGAACTCTCTTAAAAGTGGAGTTACAAATGTAAATGCAAAGAAACCATAAACTATTGTTGGTATTCCTGCTAAAACTTCAATAAGTGGTTTTAATACTTTTCTTGTATTTTCAGAAGCATATTCACTTAAGAAAATGGCTGTAGTTAATCCAATTGGAATAGCTACAAGCATAGCAATTAGTGAACTCATTAGTGTACCGACTAATAATGGCAAGATACTAAATTTTGGTTCAACTGGACTTAATGGTCTTAATTCTTTACTTGTAAAAAACTCGATAAATGAAACGGCTTTGAAGAATAGAGTTGTTTCATATATTAATGTAAAGACAATACCTACGGTTGTTAATATCGAAATAAGTGCTGCCCCAAAAAGAAGAACGGGAATAACTTTTCCAGTCACCTTATTAACACTCATCGTTTTATTATTTTTCTGTATTAACTCTCTTACACTAACAGCCATTTAAAACTGTCCCCTTTCGAACGATTCCTTGTTTCAACAATTACAGGAAAATAAACCCTTTCGTATCTTTAAATGATATAAGATGAGGAGATGCTTTCCTCCTCATCTTATATTCCTTTAATAAGGACTTAGCCTACATTAATTATTTAATAGATTGTACAAATTCCAGGTTAGCTTTTAACTCTTCCTCTGGAAGTGGAGCAAATCCAGTCTCACCAGCGAAGTCGTTAGCTGCAGTAAAGATATACTCAGCAAAAGCCTTTACTTGAGCTTTTTCTTTAGCAGCATTAATGCTTAAGTTTGTAAATACAGGACGTGTGAATGGTCCATACTCACCATCTTCTTCAATAGTGTCTAAAGAAGGTGCTACTGGTCCGTTACCAAAGTCAACTGCTACAGCTTTAATTTTGTCAGTGTTGTTAGCATAGTAACCATAACCAAAGAAAGCAATTGCGTTTTTATCTTCAGAAACTAGACTTACTAATGTTGAATATTCTTGTTGAAGGTTAATTGTTTTAACTAAATCTTGTTTTTCAATAATTACATCTACAAAGAATTCATTTGTTCCGTGGTTTTCGTTTGGTCCGTAGAAGTTAATTTGCTCTTCAGGCCATTCAGAACGAATGTCTGACCACATTACAACATCATCTTCTTTGATGTTTCCTGTAACGAACATCGTTTTAATTTCTTCTTCAGTCATTTCTCCAGCCCAGTCATTTTCCGGGTGAATAACCATTGTTAAACCATCTAATGCTACTTTAAATTCTTTAGATTCGATATTGTTAGCTTCTAATTCTGCAACCTCTTCGTCTTTAATTCCACGAGATGCGTTAGCGAGATCAACTTCACCTACTACATACTTCTTCATTCCTGCACTTGTACCAGCACGGCTAACTTCAACACTCACTTTTTCTTGCTCGTTTAACATAAATTCTTCAGCAAGGCGAGCCATTAATGGGAAAACTGTTCCAGACCCATCAATTAGTACTGAACCAGATAATTCTTCTACTTGCTCTTGTTTAGGATCTGCATCATTATTGTTACTGTCATTAGATGATGAACCACCAGTCTCAGTATTTGAACCACTAGATCCACAAGCTGTAGCAAAAAGCATCATTGAAGCCATTCCTAAAGTTAAAGCTGAACGTTTAAAAAATTTCATTAATATTTCCCCCTAAGAGTTAACTTTTTTTTGATTAGTTTAAATTATCGATAGAATGGTTAAATCGTTTGGAAACCCTCTACCATCCCTCCTCAGCGCGCTTGTGTTACTTACTACGTTTCTAAGAATACTCTCAATCTATTAACTTGATATGAATAAATTGTAAACCTTTTGTAAAGATCATCTTTTTAATCGATTTACATTTCGACACATTTGCGGTAAAGGCCTGATCATTCAACATTTTTCTTGTTCTTTTATTGAAAAATGTACCAATTATTTTTTCGAAAATAAATAAAAAAGCTGCTGACTTCTAGTCAACAGCCTTTAAACTCATATAATTACAACCCAACCAAAACTTAAAACCTTTGAGCTCATGTCTTGAAGCATATAACCGACATTTCTAACGGTTTTAATGTACTTTTTTTCACTATGGGAAGGTTCTATTTTACTGCGAATACGATTAATAAACACGTCTATGATCCGATGGTCGCCTGTCTCCTCATAACCACGAATGGCAGTCAATAATTTTTTTCGAGACACTGCCTTCCCACGATACTCATACAAAAACATAAGGATTTCAAATTCCTTTTGAGTTAATTCAATTGGTTCTTTTTTATAATATACAGTATAACTATCAGGAAATATATCAATATCTCCTATCGTTAGTTTACGGTTTTTCTTCTGATAAGAAACGACTTCAGCAGGGTTTTTGCTTTCACCTAAGCCTACTTGCGCTCTTCGTAAAATGGCTTTTATTTTGGCTACAAGCTTTTTGGAATGAACTGGCTTTGCATAATAAGCATCTGCACCAAGTTCTAAGCCCAGTACGGCATCTAACTCATGGAAATGATCTGATAATAGAATAATTGGTGTCCAATTCTTTTCTTCATAACGCATGTGACGACAGAGATCCATTCCATCAATTTCTGGGGCATGTATTTCCGAAATAATAGTTACTGGCTTCTTTACTTTTATTAGTTCAACAGCTTCTTTATAGTGTGATGCAGTCTCTAAACCATATCCAACTTCTTCAAGTCGGTACCGTAATGTCTTGATGAGAGATTGATCAGTGGAAATTAATAGGATGTCATTCCCATTCACCATTTATTCCCTCCCAAACACCCTAATAATCAGTCGTGGTGTCTTTTTTATTTTATTATACATGATTAATGTAAATTTTCTGTTAAATTTTATAGATCCAGGTGCGCGCCTTATCATTAAAGACACGCACCCCTCTTAACCGAAACGACCAGTTATATAATTTTCTGTACTTTCATTATTCGGGTTTGTAAAGATCGTATTCGTTTCATCAAATTCTACTAAATCACCATTTAAAAAGAATGCTGTTTTATCTGAAATACGCGCCGCTTGCTGCATATTATGGGTAACGATGATAATGGAATACTCTTCTTTTAACGATTGTATTAACTCTTCAATATTAGCTGTAGAACGCGGGTCAAGAGCTGAAGTAGGCTCATCCATTAAGATCACTTCGGGTTGAACCGCTAAGCAGCGAGCGATACACAGACGTTGTTGTTGGCCTCCTGATAGACCTAGCGCCGAATCATTCAAACGGTCTTTTACTTCATCCCAAAGTGCTGCTTCTCTTAAACTTTTTTCAACTAACTCAGCAAGTTTCTTCTTATTCTTTAGTCCGTGAACACGGGGTCCAAATGCTACATTATCAAATATTGATTTAGGAAATGGATTAGGTTTCTGAAAAACCATACCAATAGCACTACGTAATTCAACTAGATTGACGGATGGATCAAAAATATTCGTATCATGATAGATTACTTCCCCGCTAATTTTCACAACTGGTACTAATTCAATCATCCGATTTAAAGTTTTTAAGAAAGTTGACTTTCCACAACCTGAAGGGCCGATAATTGCAGTAACACCATTTTTAGGAATTTCCATATCAATATTCTTTAATGCTTGATCGTTTCCATACCATAAGTTAAGGCCTTTAACATCGAAGATATCTTCTTTAATCTCTGGCTTTTTAATATCATTTTCATTTGATTTCAGTACCGTTTCTATAATTGCCATATTTTCTTCCTCCCTTATTTTAACTACTTATGTGAAAAGAATTGTATTCCATCCCCAAAAGAACTTATAGCAGTTCATTTTTCTTACGATAATAGTTTCTAATTAATATAGCTGATAAGTTTAATAGAACAACCATAATAATTAAAACAAGTGCTGTTCCATATGCGATTGGTCTTACTACAGCCGTTTGTGCATGCTGCGTTGCCAGAATAAATAAATGATAAGGCAGGGCCATAAATTGATCTGTTACGCTTTGGGGTAATACCGGTATAAAGTATGCAGCGCCTGTCAAAATGATCGGTGCTGTTTCTCCAGCTGCTCGTGCGAGACCAAGAATAGAACCTGTTGCCATACCAGGAATTGCTGAAGGAAGAACAAGTTGACGAATCGTTTGCCATTTTGTTGCACCTAGAGCTAAACCACCTTCACGGAAAGAGGTTGGCACCGCCTTTAATGCTTCTTCTGTAGCAGTAATTACCCATGGTAAGACCATAATTGCTAATGTGATAGCAGCCGTAATTAAACCCGTACCTAATTTAAGCATAGATGCAAAAATAGCTAATCCAAATAGTCCGTAAACAATTGATGGAACACCTGCAAGATTTCGAATACTCATGCGGATCATTCGTACAATGGGTCCTTGTTTGGCATATTCATTCAAATAAATAGCAGCCCCTACTCCAACAGGAACTGAAATTAAAATGGTCAGTGATGCAACATAGAAAGTACCTACAATTGCCGGCCATATTCCTCCCTCGGTCATATTACTTCGAGGTCGATCAGTTATAAATGTCCAACTTAGAACATGCGCTCCATTACTTACAATCCAATAGAGTAATAGAAGAAGTGCCCCTATGGTCATCGCAGCAAAGAAACCGCAAATGGTAAACCATACTTTTTCTGTCATTTGTTTAGTCATTTTGCAGTTTCCTCCTCTGCTTCGAAATTAAGATATCTGCAACGAGGTTAACCACAAATGTAATCGTAAATAGAATTAATGCAGTGACGAACAATGCACTATAATGAAGACTTCCCCACGCAACATCCGATCCTTCAATCGCAATATTTGCAGTTAGAGTTCGAACTGAAGTTAGAAAGTCAGGTACTACAACTCCAAAAAATTCACGCAAAGGCATGTCAATTGCATTTCCTGCTGCCATGAGAACAGTCATCGTCTCTCCAACTGCACGACCAAAACCTAACATGCAACCTGCTACTATTCCTGACTTTGCTGCAGGTACAACAATTATCTTAATCGTCTCCCATTTAGATGCCCCTAAAGCATATGCCGCTTCACGGTAGTCTTTCGGTACACTTCTTAATGAGTCTTCAGCAATACTAATAATTGTTGGAAGAGCCATAACCGAAAGAATAACAGATGCAGTTAGAGCCGTTAAGCCATTAGATAAGTTAAAGATATTTGCAATGATTGGTGATAAAATAACTAAAGCAATAAACCCTAATACAACTGACGGGAAAATTGCTAGTATTTCAATAACCGGCTTTAAAAATTCCCGAACTCTTTTAGGGGCAATTTCTGCTATAAATATCGCAGTAAAGATCCCCCAAGGAATAGCAATAGCTAGTGCCCCTAGTGTCACCATAAATGAACCAATAATAAATGGAAGTGCACCATACCCTGCGCCTTGCGGTGATGAAGGATACCATCTAGTACCTGTTAAAAACTCCATTAATCCTACTTCTCGAATAGCTCCTGAACCTTCTCTTAAAAGGAAAAATAGTATCATTGCTAAAATAAATATAGCCATCATTCCAAATAGAAAAAATGCTTTTTCAACCAAATAATCCATAATATTGGACTTGAACGATCTCTGTGTTAACTTTTCTTTCGTTACGAGTTTGAGTTGATTTAATTTTTTACTGTCAGATGTCTTCTCAGCTTGCAATCCCACGGTTTCCCCTCCAAACCTTTTCATAAACATGTATTCTAGCAGCAATCACAACTATAGGAATTACCCTGTTTGGGCAATTCCTAAGCTATATGGTTTATTATTTAATTACCAATCGATACCTAGATCAGAATAAACTTTCTTATTACCTTCTTGGTATGCACCGATTTCAAAGAAGCCAGTTGCTTCTACTTGAGCTGTTGCTTCTGCATCTTGCAGGACCCAAGTTAAATAATGTAATACTAAACCTTCAGGACTACCGTTTGTATAGAAGAATAGTGGACGAGCAACTGGATAATCACCACTTGCAACGTTTGCTTTGTCTAATGGAGAAAAGTACTCTGAGTTCTCATCTAATGCAACTTCAAGTGCTGAAACGTTATCATCGACATAACCAACACCAATATAACCAATTGCATTTACTTCTTGTTCAATAGCTTCTTTAATTGCAGAAGTACCAGGCATAAACTTCGCACCAGCTCCAAAGTCTTCCGTTTCCATTACAACCTCATTAAAGAAGACATATGTACCTGAGTTTGATTGACGTGAATAAACAGAAATTTCTCCACCGTCTTCCCATCCAAGTTCAGACCAATCTGTAACTACTCCAGTAAAGATATCTTTAAGTTGACCAATTGTCATTTCTGTAATTGGATTTTCTGGGTTTACTGCTACTGCTACTCCATCCTGCCCTACAACAAACTCATGGACATCTACGCCATTTTCTGCTGCTAACTCAATCTCTTCTTCTTTTATTGCACGTGAAGATTGAGCGATATCCACATCATTGTTAATTAATGCTGTAATTCCAGTACCTGATCCGCCACCAGTTACGGCAAGACCAGCATCTTGATTTACATTATCCATGTAATATTCAGCTAATGCCTGTCCTAAGTTAACCATAGTATCTGATCCACGAATTTGTAATGTACCTGATGGCAACTCAGCCTCTTCGACTTCTTCAACTTCTTCAGTTGGAGTTTCGTTTGAATTATCTCCTCCTGTTGTTCCGCCATCGTTTGCTGTCGGCTCTGATGAGTTACCCCCACCACATGCTGCTAAAGCCATAATTGAAGCCCCTAGAACTACGGATAAAACTCTTCCTCTAAATTTCATCGTATTGCTCCTCCTTCTCCAAATCACACTTTTGTTTTTTGTGTTTCTTATGTTTCATTTCGATTACAAGTATAAAATTTGAATATTAAGGAATTCATGAGGAGGCGTTAACAAAACGTTAAACTAATATAAATATCCATTAATATTTGAATTAACAAAGCCTTACTTTACTTAATAATCCCATAATATAAAATCACTTAAAGCTAACGAAATGTTAATAATAATTGATATAACACCAATTTTTACTTTATGTAGCACTAACAGATTCAGAATATGTGAAAATATATGATGATTTGTAATTATCTATAAATTAGTTTGTCTTTCTTATATTTCCCACTTTTTTCTAGTATGATGGCAATATCACATCAGCTAAATGCTTTTGTGCAAGATCAATGTCACCATTTCGTGAGTTAATGATTTACAGGAAACTGAACTCAATGGAGGGATAATAATGAAGAAAAAATGGTTACTTACTTTAATGTCTGGCGCTTTAGCAATTAGTGTTTTAGCAGCGTGCGGGGAAGTTGATGAGGACTTTACAGAAGATCAAACCGATGACATACCAATTGAAGAATCTGAAACAACAGATTAATATCTTTTATCCATGTAAAAAGGGTGGAACTTTTGCCTCCACCCTTTTCTTATTCTTTAGTTTTCATATGTCCAGCCCGTTTTCGCTAGTTCTGCAGGACCTTGATAGTAGGCTTTTACTTGTTTGATTAACTGATTACGATCACCGAAGTGTGGTAAATGTGTTAATAACAGCTTTTTAGTATTTGCTTTTTGTGCAAGTAAACCGACGTCTCGACTGTTCATATGCCCTGCTGCCGTAGGGTCTTGATGCTCATAAAAGCTACATTCGGCAATTAGTAAATCACAATCTAAAGCAAACTGGTGCAATTCTTGAAAATAACTCGTGTCTGCTGTATATACAATTGTTGTGTTACCATCTGTTATTTTCATGGCAAAGCACGGGGCCGGATGTTTGGTTTTCAAAAAAGTAATTGTAAAAGGTCCTACATTTAATACTTTTTCAGGGTTATACGGAATGGCAGTGACATGCGGTTCATAAGAAAGCTGATTATATTTTTCTTTATCAAGTATATGTCCATAAACGGTAAGCTTTTTGTCCTCAGCTTTCCAGGCGTTATGTATGAGACGCGCATATTGGAGAACACCAATATCTGAAAAGTGATCATGATGGTAGTGTGAGAAGATTAATGCATCTAGTTTCTCAATTGGGCAATAGTTCTGAAGTTGACTCACTACCCCGCTTCCACAATCAATTAGTAATCGAAAATCATCTTTCTCAAGTAAATATCCACTAGATGCCTCCCCGGCTTCAGGAAAACCATGCCAATAACCAAGTACAGTAAACTTCATCCTGCTTCACTCTCCTTTATTCTGTATGATCGACTTTGTATATTGTTGAAAATCTGTTAAGTGATTATTTAAGATACTTTCTAAGATTGCTAAATTCACTTTTTGGTAATCGTGGATAGCTATATTCCTGAAACCAACCATTGCTTTCATTCTTTGATTTAAACTCTCACAAATGATTTTATTTCCATGCAAGACGTCAAAAGCTTCCCTGCTGGTTTGGGGGAGGCCTAACTTTTTTGTAGCGATTAAATGCATAGCAAGATCAATTGATGCTTCACATGCTCTTTGTATGTTAAGAATAATAGAATCTTGTTTCGTGTAATTCTTCAAGTTTTCTGGATTATTGGCATACTCTTCATTAATTCTTTTTAAACATCGTTCAATGACGGTTACTTTATTAATGATTACGTCATTATTCATATACGCTTCCACTCTCTTTTATTTGATCTATAATAGGTTTTCTTTCTTCATTCAATTTGGCATATTTTTTTAACGTAAGCATTTCAAATTCCTGCCGTGTTCTTTCATCAGAACAATAAATTAACTTTCCATAACCTACAATTTGCGCTTGAAACACAGTGGATGCTTGCTCGAGATCAACTAAGTCCACTTCTCTTTTAGTGATATCTGCTAATTGTTGAGCTAACATAAACCTCTCATAATGGGTTAGCTTTATTTTTGATAAAAAGGCAATATCTATATCGCTTTTTTCAGTTTGCGTACCTTTAGCAAAGGAACCAAAAATATAAATCATTGTAGGTTTGAGATGGTCTACAAGTTCATCTATTATCGCCTTTTCTATTTCTGATAGAGATTTCACTGGATTACCCACCTCTTTATTCTACTTTTCATCATGTATAAGTAATTAGCCTCTTATACATTAATTTCCTGCAAAGAAGAAAATTAATACTCTGATTGTGCTGATTATTGTCTGTTAGGTAAGAGTGTTTTTTCCTTGCTTGAGGATGGAATGTTGTTTTCTAAAATGAAAATGGAGTTATTAAATTTACTAGGAGGATTTAAATGATTATTAAAGCGCGAGAAGAACCATTAGAATTAAAATTGTGGCGAATTTTAGTGTCACGCATGAGGTTATCTGAAAATGATATAGGTTATTACCACAGTCTAGATAAAGGCTTTCAATGAGAGCTGCAGTTTGATTATTTAATAAGGAATTTAAGAAGTGACATATTAATTCTGAATGATTTATTATTTGAACATAACCATACGATATTTCAGATTGACTCTGTACTAATCACCGGTGAAAGCATCCTCTTAATTGAAGTTAAAAATTATGATGGTGACTACTATATGGAAGAAGAAAAGTGGTATTCACTAACAACAACGGAAATTAAACGCGAAGTTAAAAACCCCTTACTCCAGCTAAAACGAACTGAATCGATGTTTATTCAATTACTCCATCATCTAGGTTTTTCATCTAGTACATCCACTGTTAAATCACATCTAGTTTTCGTTAATCCAAACTTTTTCCTCTATCATGCACCGCTACAATTCCCTATTATCTTCCCCACACAAATCCAGCGCTTTATTAACAAGTTAGATGACATGAGGGCAAAAAAGAATATGGACATTTATCATAAATTAGCAGATGAATTAGTATCTATTCATATTAAAAATTCTCCATTGCTTTTTCCCGATCATCGTATCACCACAACAGCAATATACGACTGGTGTAACATCGTCCCAACTTATTCTATTAGAAAAATTCTCTCGAGACATTTCAAACTTATGGGACAAGGAAAGTCATCATACTATGTTTAAAGGAAAGAGCATCGGAATATGATTGCCTTATCATTGGTTACTGTATGGGTTATGGGTTGTCTTAGTTTTTCCGTTATCACGCGCATTCCTTTGCCTTTCGTTCACGCTTCCCCCTAGTTTTTTCCTCTAGTGCTCACGATTCGTTCTCTTTCGTTCACACTTTCTCCTAGTTTTTTACTTTATCGCTCACGATTCTTTCCTTTCCGTTCACGCTTTCCCCTAGTTTTTTCCTCTTGCGCTCACGATTCATTCCCTTTCATTCACACTTTCTCCTAATTTTTCCCTCTAGCGCTCACGATTACATCCACGAACCCTTTATGTTCTCCCCGCAAAAGCGAAAAAACCCGCTGAACTCAATTGAGTCCAACGGGTTTTTGTCACAGCATTATTGTGCTGCTGGGTATACACTTACTTGTTTGCGATCACGACCAACGCGCTCGAATTTCACAACGCCGTCTACTTTCGCGAATAACGTGTCGTCTCCACCTTTACCTACGTTTACACCTGGGTAAATGCGAGTTCCACGTTGACGTACTAGGATTGAACCACCTGTTACAGTTTGACCGTCAGCACGTTTAGTACCTAGACGCTTAGAGATAGAGTCACGACCGTTCTTTGTACTACCTACCCCTTTTTTACTTGCGAAAAATTGAAGGTTCATTTTTAACATTGAATTCACCTCCCCTAATTTTGGATTGTAATATGCTTGCTGTATTCTGCTTCAATTGAGCGTAAGGCTACGATCATACCTTCTAATAGAAGTTGTACTTTCTCATAGGTTTGTACGTCTAGTCCACCTGGGACCGTACAGCGGAGAAAGCCACCGTCGCCTTCTAAGTCAATGTGGGGTTCCACTTGACAAAGCTCTGCAATTGCATTGATCGCTCCAAAAGAAACTGCAGAAGCGCCTGCACAAACGATATCCTGACCATAAGGACCAGCCTCTGCATGGCCACTCATCGTAAATGAATGTATGTGTCGGTTTTCATTACGTTCTATTTGAACTGTAATCATCGTTTTACCTATTACGCGTTGATTTTTTCAATAACAACTTTTGTGTAAGGTTGACGATGACCTTGCTTACGACGGTAGTTTTTCTTAGCTTTGTATTTGTAAACAGTGATCTTCTTAGCACGACCGTGTTTTTCAACTTTAGCCGTTACTGAAGCACCTTCAACAAATGGAGCTCCAACTTTAACGTCGTTACCACCAACAAATAGTACTTTGTCGAAAGTCACTTGCTCATCTTCAGTGTTTAACTTCTCGATGTAAACCTCTTGACCTTCTTGTACTTTGATTTGCTTTCCGCCTGTTTCAATAATTGCGTACATGTACTTGCACCTCCTCGATTTCTAAGACTCGCCATTTGCAGGTAGCTACACGAATAGCTTTTAAAACCTGGTCTGTGCGGTTGTAGCTTTTGGGTGCTATCCAAATAACTAACAAAAGATATGATACCATAAATAAATGCTTAAAGTCAATGCTCTTTCCTTAACCGTTCAAGCTTATTCTTCGCCTCTTCCAGGCTACCCAAAAATGGAATTTCGTATTGTTGTTCTGTCATTTCTCGGTTTTCAAAAATAAGAATACGATAATGAAGTGCTTCTTCCAAACGCTTCAAATGCTCATCCTTATTTCCTCGCAACACTTGAGAAATATGCGGCGGTAATTCTAATACAAGTGCCTCATGATCCATCCCACGGTATTCCCATAATAACCGCTCCACATGAAAAGCTTGTGCTTCATTTGAGAGCACCGATCCTTTTCCTTTACAAGTAGGACAAACTTTCGATAAGCTGTCTTGTAAATTTTGTCTAATCTTTTTTCTCGTCATTTCCACGAGACCAAGTCCTGTTATCCCAAGAACATTCGTCTTCGTACGATCATTTTCCAATGCATTTTTAAAATAATTTAATACATCAATTTGATCTCGTTCTGACTTCATATCGATAAAATCGATAATAATGATCCCTGAGATATCTCTAAGTCTCAACTGCCTTGCAATTTCTTTTGACGCTTCAATATTTGTTCGTTTAATCGTATCTTGTAAGTCGCTTTTTCCAATAAACTTTCCAGTGTTCACGTCAATTACTGTTAACGCTTCGGTTTGATCGATCATAAGATAGGCACCATTTTTTAACCAAACTTGTTGTCTCAAGGCTTTGTCTAATTCTTTATCAATACCAAAGGCTGAAAAAATATTTTCTTTTCCTTGGTAAAAATGGAGTTTATCTTTTCTGTGCTCTCCTAGAAGGTCCACAATCCGTTTGTAATCATAAAAGTTATCTATATACACTGCATCTACTAGATCCAATGAAAAATCACGAACAATCCGTTCCATTAATCCGGTGTCTTGATGGATGAGAGCTGGTGGCTTGTCTTCTTTCTTTTCCTTCCAAGTGTCTTTCCAAAATCCTCGTAAAATACGAATATCTTCCTCAATATCTTCTGGTGTGGCCCCTTCGCAAACGGTACGGATGATTAAGCCTTCCTCATTTTCAGTAAGCTCTTCTCCTAATTTATGCAGTCTTGTTCTTTCTTCTTCCGAACGAATTTTACGGGAAACACCTATATAATTTCCATTTGGCATATAAACGACAAACTTACCTGGAAACGAAACAACACCAGATAGTCGAGGACCTTTTGTACCAAACCCTTCCTTTGTTACTTGTACGAGAAGCTCCTCTCCTTTTTTAACGAATTCACTAATATTCTTCTTCTTTTTTTCTTCGTCTGTTAAAGACAACTGCTGAAACGATAGTAAATCATCTCGGTATAAAAATGCATTTTTATCACGCCCAATGTCCACAAAAGCAGCCTGCATTCCAGGAAGAACGTTTACGACACGACCTTTATATACATTCCCGACAATTCGCTTTTCAACCGAACGCTCAATAAGTAACTCAACTACTTTATCATTTTCTAGAATAGCTGCTCGCCGTTCTCTTGTTGCCATATTAAAATATATACGATACAACTGCCATCACCAACTTCAATTTATATCTTCCTATTGTACTGTAATCTTCCCTAAAGTGGAAATTCGTTACTACAATTTTGTCCGATTTCTTCTATTTTTTCATTCATGTTACTTCTCAGGTGGAAAACTTGCTCCTATAAGATCGAAGCCAATACTCAAACTTAATTTAACTAAAAAGGAACGTTAAAAAACACCATCGTTCGATTTTTTTCTTTTTTAATTGTAAATTTTTTAATAAAGAAATTGCTATATTTTTTACAAAGAGTTAATATAAATTATAAATAGATTAATAATTATACATTTCTTTCATATTGCGGGAGGATTTATGGGTAGGAAACCGTTTATTTATTTGGTTGAAGATGAGCCGGCTCATGCAATGTTGATAACCTATCATATCGAAAAGCTTGGTTATGAGGTTGTCCACTATGATAACAGTCCTGATTTCCTTCGAGCTCTGCCAGACGATCTTGATTTTCTTATCGTCAGTGATCAATTAGCTGATATGGACGCTACAAAACTTTGTGAAGTAGTTCGTGAAAAAATAAAGAAACCAATTAGTATGATTGTTACTACTACTTTTGAGTCGAACGTAAATCACTGTGAATGTAATACTTTTATCACTTATTTGCAGAAGCCTTTTTCAATAGCAAATCTAAAAGAAAAGCTAAATTTCACACTCAAAAGTAATACTCTTACATACCAAAATGGCAATTAAAAACATAGATTAAGCAGACGATTTAACCTTCGTCTGCTTTTATTTTATTCGCTGTTTTCGTATACTTTATCCCTAAGAAATAAACACTTCCTTTAATTCACGGTCAAATGCTTTTTGATTAAAGTAAGCCTCTAGTAACATTTTCTCTGAGATACATTGCTTACGGTCAATTGTAATCGTATGTTGATGTCCACGACGAAACTGCTCTAATACTTGGCGAACTTTCATATTTTGATGCACTTGAAGCGAATAACGTTTTAAATGACGTTCTTCTAAGTAAAAACGATCCAATAGGAATCTCATAAAGATATAATGACGCTGTTTCCATTCTAAATAGTTAGCAATACATAAAAAGGTAAGAACGACCCAAAGATTTAAATGAAAAGGAAATAATTTCAGACTAATCATTCCTATAATTAGAATACCGGTTGTCGATAGTAATAATGTTAGTTTCTGTCCCTGCTTATAAGGTAGCTTATACGTACAGGCTAAATGTAACATACGACCGCCGTCCAGTGGCCAGATCGGTAGTAAATTAAATCCGAGTATCATTAAATTATGCCAAATAAAAAGCTGATGATCCGCCGTTGACCAAATTGGCGTTTGGACCAAAAGAAAAGATGCTCCAATCATCCAGAGGTGTTGTGCTGGGCCCGAAACAATGACAATCAACTCCTCGCGAAACGGTCGATTTGAACTTTCATTCATTTCAGCCACACCTCCGAATGGAAGCAACTCTACTTTTGAAATCCTCCATTTAAACCATCTTGCAGCAAATACATGCCCCATCTCATGAATAAACACGATCAAAAATACCATGATGACTTCTTTAAAATAGCCTGTAATGATCCCCATTCCCAGTACGAACCAAAATAGAGGATTAATTTTTATTTTTGAAAGAAGCGAATTATTCAAAGCTAATCACATCGTTTGGATCAATATAGTCTTCGCCTTCTTTAATGGATAAGTAATAAATTCCTTTTTCTGCTCCTTCACTAGCTGAAACTTTACCAACCGGTTTACCAGCTTCAATATGATCATATAACTTTACATCAACTGTCTCTAACATTCCATACCATGATTGTCCTCCGTCGTAATGCTGAATGGCAACGGTACGCCCAAGTCTTTCTTCTTCACCTACAAAAATAACAAGGCCCGATTTCACCGCTTCAACATTCGCGTCAATTTCGGTTTCTACTAATATCCCCGTACCGTTTTGTTGAAAGTTCTCACGAATTTGTCCAGTTGCCGGTACAGCATAGGCGACTGGCGGCGTTTCTTCTGTATCTTCAAGTGCTACGTCCATAGACATCGGTAACAGGGCTAGCGGGCGACCGAATTGATTTTCATACCAATCAGCAATAGCTGCAAATTGAAATTCTTGCTCATAAGACTGTTTGACGACTTGTCTCGCATTTTCAAGCTGTGGCATCCCACTATTGAACATGATGGCAACAAGTAAAAATAAGACAACTGCGATGAGTGATCTCATTAAAAACCAATCTTTTTGTTTCCACTTTTCATCCGTGGCCATTTTCTTTTTATCTTGGAAAACGTAAAAATCAGGCTCATCTCTCGATTCGTTATGGCGATCGTAAAAAACTGGTGCCGACCGTTCTCGTTCTTTTCGAGCCCCTTTCCCTTGAGCCTCTCTTCTTCTCGACTCTATTTGTCTCTTAATTTTATCAATTCGTTTAGACATCACATACCCCATCCTTTTCCCGACAGATTCTTCTAGTGCGTGTTCAAAAAGGAGGACAAAAAGATCCAAGAAGTTCGAGGCGGTGCAGTTGCGAGTACCACAGCGTATGCTATTAATACGTGAGGAACACAGCAACAAACCAACGAGCTTCCACAGGATGTGGTGACTTCGACGTTCCCACAGGACGTGGGGCTCTTAGTCGAAGGTCTTCTGCCACCAGAGATTTTTCCTGGACTTTTTGAACATCCTCTTCTAGTCTCGTCCCACTTTTTTACTCTATCTTATGACTTGTCCGTTCTTTATATGACATAAATCAAATGATTAAATGATTCATAGAAACAAGAAAAGCCCAAGCGCCCGTTCATCAACATACTTCCTGGAGCGCACCGTATGAGATAAAGGAAACACGGTGATCGTTAGTGTGTCGTTGTTGACTTATCGAAGGAGGTGAGCGAAGTCTCGCTGGGTGCTGGAGCTAGACAAGAAAAGTGCAAGGTGCCTGCTTATCGGCGACAAGCGCTGGATTACCAGCAATAAGTGTCTTGCTCTTTTAGACACGTTTGATGGACCGAAGCGACCTAGAGCCGATGGAACCTGGAGCTAGACATCTTCGAATTTTATAAGTTCTTTGCTCATAAAAAAAAGACACACGAATGAGTATGTGCCTTCAACAGTACCAAAGTTATCCAATATTCACTTCTTGCCAATTAGAGATAGAATCAGTCTGAATTTCTTCATACCATGCGAGCTTGTTCCTTAACTGAACGACCTCGCCGACAACAATTATTGCTGGTGACTTTATTTTGGCATTAGCGGCTTTTTCAACAATGGTAGCTAGGGCGCCAACGAGTGTTCGTTGCCTTTTCGTCGTTCCTTGTTCAACTAATGCGATTGATGTGCTAGGTGAGCGCCCATATGTGATTAGCTTTTCACATATTAATGAAAGATTAGATAGTCCCATATAAAATACGAGGGTATCCGAACCCATTGCAAGGTGGGGCCAGTTGATTTCTCGGCTACCTTTATCTGACCGCTTATGACCTGTGATAAACGTTACTGATGAACTATAATCCCTATGTGTCACCGGAATTCCGGCATACATCGGAGCAGAAATCCCTGATGTAATTCCTGGTATAAATTCAAAGTCAACCTGATATTCAGCACAATACTCAGCTTCTTCGCCTCCACGCCCAAACATACAGGGGTCGCCTCCTTTCAGGCGAACAACTTGTTTTCCTCGTTTCGCTTGCAGGACTAATATCTCGTTGATATGCTCCTGTGGAATCGTATGTTGATTGGGCATCTTACCGCAATATATGAGTTCGACAGTATGGCTCGCATAATTGATCAATTCCGGATTAACTAATCGATCATAGACGATGACTTCTGCGCGTTGAATTGCTTCTAAGCCTTTAATCGTTAAAAGTTTGGGGTCACCAGGTCCCGCACCAACTAGAAAAACCTTTCCTTTCGCTTTCATGTTATCTCCCCCTCTTTATTGATTAAATGACTACCGTTACTTGTGCAACCTTTTCTTTTATTGGTTGAACCGGACTGATTTTTACTGAACTGACTTTAAATTCCGGCATCCGACAAACGGGATCTAAAGCAGGATTCGTCACCCGGTTAATACATTGGAAATCCCCCCAATGAAATGGTGCAAATAGCGTGTCCTCGCGTATACTTTCAGTTACTTTACTCTTTACAATGACAGATCCTCTTTTTGACTCAATCCGAACTAATGTATCGTTTTCAATGTTATATTCTAAAGCTGTTTGTGGATGGATTTCTACAAAAGGTTCGTTTGATCGCTCGATTAGCTCCTGGCTTCTTCTCGTTTGGACCCCTGTTAAGTAGTGCTCCATTAAACGTCCTGTCGTAAGAATCAGCGGGTATTTCTTGGTCGCTTTCTCACTACGAATCAGTTCATGGCCCGTGTGGAATTGTGCACGACCGTCTGTGGTATGAAAGGATTTTTCGAACAGGCGTAAAGTTCCTTGGTGTGATGGGTCTGGGCACGGCCAGAATACACCTCCATTTTTAACTCGATCATACGTAATCCCGAAGTAATCTGCAGTTCCTCCTTTACTAGCTTGACGTAATTCATTAAATATGTCTTCCACTTTTTCATACGTAAAATATTGTTCTTTTCCTAATGATTTTGCGAGTTCACATATGATTTGCCAATCGTGTTTGACTTCTTTCGGTGCTTTTCGTTCGGCATGTCGGTAAACGACTCTGCCTTCTAAATTGGTCATCGTCCCTTCATCTTCAAGGTAAGAAGTCGTCGGTAAAATTAAATCAGCCATTCGAGCTGTTTCTGAAATAAACATATCTACTACGACTAAAAAATCTAGTTTTTCTAATGCCTTCTCTACAAAAATAGCATTTGGACTGGAGACGACTGGGTTAGAGCCCATTAAGAACAATGCTTTAATTTCTTGTCGATCGATTGTTTCAATGAGTTCATAGGCAGAAACACCTTTGCGAGGTAATTCACTTTCATCTACACCCCAAATGGCAGCAATATATTTTCGGTCAAGTTCATTTTCTATCGAACGATAGCCTGGGAGCTGATCGGCTTTTTGTCCGTGCTCCCTTCCACCTTGGCCATTGCCTTGACCCGTGATGGCACCGTACCCACACGCATGCTTACCAATCTTACCTGTTGCCAATACTAGGTTTAAAAAATGTCGAACGGTTTGATAGCCGTTCGCATGTTGTTCTACTCCTCTAGCAGTAAAAATCATCCCCGTCTCCGCTTGACCATATTGACGTGCTGCTTCTAGTATTTCTTCACTAGTAATGCCGCATTGTTTTGCAATTGTGGAAACGGAAAACTGATCTACCTGTTCTAGAACTTGCTCAAAGTCTCTCGTCCGCTCGGAAATAAAAGTTTCATCACAGTACTTTTCATCGACAAGCACTTTGAGCATTCCCATAGCTAGATTCGCATCCGTTCCCGGTTTAACTTTAATGTGCAGATCTGCAAATTTAGTGGTTGCTGTTTCTCGAGGATCTATCGCAATAATAAAAGCCCCATTCTTTTTCGCTTTGCGGAAGTACGGCATAATCGTTGGCTGGCATTCCGCAATGTTCGTTCCGGCTAGTATAATGCATTTTGCATCTGCTATTTCAGTCAGCTGATTCGTCATCCCACGGTCGATACCAAACGTAGCGTTGGACGCTGATGCTGCTGCACTCATGCAGAAACGACCGTTATAATCAATATACTTGGTTTGCAATCCAACTCTAGCAAACTTTCCTAGTAAATAGGCTTCTTCATTCGTTAACGAGCCTCCACCGTATACCCCGATTGAATCCTTCCCGTACTCCTGTTGTAATGACGAGAATTGTTCTGCGATCATCTCTAATGCTAAGTCCCAGGAAATTCGAACCCATTCTCCATCAATCTTATATAGCGGGTATTTCACACGCGCTCCATTAATCGCATGTTGATGAGCTTGAAGCCCTTTAATACATAGTCTGCCTTCTGAAGTTGGATCTTGTTTATTCGGTTTTACTTTAAATCGTTTTCGTTGAATGATATGCTCTTCAATAAGCTCCATTGAACATTGCATACTACAGTATGGACAACGTCCTTTCATGATCTGTTCGGAGCTTTGTTTTAGCTGTTTTTCACGAAAGTATTGAATTAAATCGCTCACTTCATAACACCCTCTTACTCCCCTAGTATAGATGGTTTCACAAGCTACTTATAAGAACCCTCTACTCATCTAGTTAATGACCAGAAAAACGTTCTCTTCTTCAACAATGGTTTCATAACTTTTGACGCAACCTTTATCTGGTGTTTGAACTAATCCATCATTTAAACAAACTTTCCAGTCGTGCAATGGACAGAAAACGTGGTCGCCGGCTACGATCCCTTGAGAAAGGGGCCCGCCTTTATGCGGACATTTGTTTTCAACCGCGCGGACAGCACCCGAGGCTAAGCGAAATACCGCTACACTCTGATCACCGATAATGACTTCTTTACCATATTTCTCAGGTATATCTGTTAGTTTTCCGATCATCACTTTTCTTCCCGCTTGAATGTTACTCATTAACAGCTCCCCCTTTTATTGAATGACTTCAACGTGTTTATTTTTAAATAATTCAGTTTGTAGTTTGTTACTTTCGTAAATTTCACTCCAAGGTTCCTTAATAGTTGATAGAACAGTATCCATTCGATCACTTAATTCTTTTCGATTTTGCTCATTCGAAATGACTTGCTCAATGACATAATCAAGCCCTACTCTTTCAATCCAATGCGATGTTCGCTCTAAATAACGTGCATTTTCGCGATAAAGTTGTAAATAAGCTGCCGTAACTTCAAGGACCTCTTCACTTGTTTTAACTTTGCAAAGCAAGTCACCTTTTCGGAGTTCGGTTCCACCATTACCACCAACAAAAATCTCCCAAGCTCCTTCAACCCCTACAATCCCGACATCTTTAATTCCTGATTCTGCACAGTTTCTCGGGCAAGCGGACACGGCCATCTTGACTTTATGCGGTGTGTTTAACCCTTCAAATTTTTTCTCAAGTGCAATTCCCATTCCAATCGAATCCTGTGTTCCAAATCGACAGAAGCTTTCACCTACGCATGTTTTTACTGTACGAAGCGTTTTACCGTACGCATGACCGGATGGCATCCCAATTTCTTTCCAAACATTCGGCAGATCTTCTTTTTTTATACCAAGTAAATCGATTCGCTGACCTCCCGTTAGTTTTACAAGAGGAACATTATACTTTTCTGCTACTTCAGCAATTCGCTTTAATTCAGTCGGATTTGTAACTCCCCCGTACATCCTAGGTACAACCGAATACGTACCGTCCTTTTGGATGTTCGCATGCATTCTCTCGTTTACAAATCGTGACTCTCTTTCATCTTCGTAGTTTGTCGGATGAACCATTCCCAAGTAGTAGTTAATAGCTGGACGACATTTCGAACAACCACCTTCATTTTTCCAACCTAGTACATTCATCACTTCTCGCGTATGCGTTAGTCCTTTTTCACGGATTTCAGCAACTACTTGTTCATGAGTTAAATCCGTGCATCCGCAAAGAGCTTCTGTTTTTGCGGCAGCATCAAATTCGTCTCCTAATGTGTCTGCAAGCAACTCTGAAATCATCGGCTTACATGTCCCGCACGATCGACCGGCACTTGTACAGCCACTGACTTCTTCTACTGAACACAGACTTTGTTCACGAATTGCTGATACGATCGTCCCTTTTGTGACACCATTACAGCCACAAACATTGTCGTTCGCTGCTAACGAGGCGGTTAAACTTTCAGATACCGCGTCATTACTTTGCAAAATATTGATCGGGGCCATATCTGAAACATCCGCACCTTCATTAATCATACTTAATAGTTTTGTACTTTCTTTTGTATCTCCAAATAATACAGCCCCCACCACTTTGTTATTGCGAATCATTACTTTTTTATAAATACCTTCATATTCGTCGTATACTCGGACACTTCTCGTCGATCCATCATCGACGAACTCGCCTGCAGAAAACACATTGACGCCAGATACTTTTAATTTAGTTGATAGAACCGACCCTTGATATCCAGCACCAGCGTTTTCACCAACGATATGTTTTGCGAGCACTTTACCTTGCTCATAAAGGGGTGCGACTAATCCATAAACGACTTCGCGGTGTTCGGCGCATTCCCCAACAGCGTAAACACCTAGAGCACTTGTTTGCATGTAATTATTAACGATAACACCGCGATTTACTTCAATGTCACTTTCACTTGCTACTAGCGTATTTGGGCGTATCCCAACGGCCATGACAACGAGGTCTGCTTCGGTTTCCGATCCATCTTTAAAGATTACTTTTTCGACTCGATTCGTTCCTACGATTTTGTCGGTGAGCTTTGGCATTAAGAAGTTCATTCCTTGTTTTTCAAGCTCTACTCGAAGGAGATTTGCTGCATCTTGGTCTAGTTGTCTTTCCATTAAATGATCTTGTAAATGCACAACATCGACTTCCATACCAAGGTTTAAAAGACCACGGGCTGCTTCTAAACCAAGTAAGCCCCCACCAATTACGACTGCTTTTTTATAGTTTTTAGACGCATCAATCATCGTTTCGCAATCTTTTATATCTCGGAAGGCTATGACTCCTTCCAGGTCAGCACCTGGAACTGGTAAAATGAACGGGTTAGAGCCTGTCGCCATAATGACGTAGTCGTATTTCATTTCTCGATCTTTGTTCGTATAGAGAACTTTCTGCTCTGTGTCTAATCTCATAACCGTCTCGTTTGTAAACAGCTCAATTTCATTTTCTTCATACCATTCAATACTATTAATCTCGATATCTTTTATCGTCGTATCCCCAGCTAACACCGCTGAAAGCATAATCCGGTTATAGTTGACATGAGGTTCACTTCCGAATACCGTAATTTCAAATTTTTCTTTTCCACCATTCAGCTTTAAAATTTCTTCAATACAACGAACTCCAGCCATTCCATTCCCAATGAGCACCAGTTTCTTTTTCTCCATCGTAATCCCTCCTGAGTATCTATTCGTTTTATTTGTACGGCTTGCTTTATAGTGCTTTTCTTGTTAAAACTTTCTCTTCCGATACAACAGCTGCTTCTTCTCGATCGACTGATGATAAGTGATATTCTTCACCAAATGAATTATCAGGTTCTTCTAAAAGGAAGTAACAAATCACGAAGCTGAGAAATGCACCGGTTGCTAGAATGAAAAAGAATTGTTGCGGCGTAACGAGTGTAAATAACGTTAAGTAAATGGTTGAACCGACATTTCCATAAGCACCTGCCATTCCAGCGACTTGACCAGTTATTCGTTTTTTAATCATCGGAATAACTGCAAATGTCGCCCCTTCTGCTCCTTGAATAAATACAGATGTTAAAACAGTAACCGCAACAGCTGCGATCAGTGGCCATGATGAGTCAATAAAGCCCATCGCCACTAAGCCTAACGTAATCCCAATCATGTAAACGAGCATCACTTTTCTTCGGCTTCCCATTCGATCAGATAGCATTCCACCAAGTGGCCTAGCAACTAAATTAATGAAGGCAAATGAGGCAGCAATGAGACCAGCCGAAGTGGCACTAAGTGAAAAGGTTAATTGAAAAAACATCGGCAGCATCGAAACAATCGCTAATTCTGCCCCGAAGTTAGCAAAATAGGTACTGTTTAATGCAGCTACATTTTTAAATTTGTATTGATCATCTTTAGGAACACCCTTTTTTAAGATTGGGATATTCACTTTCAGGATTTTATAGACTTGAAAAACAATTGTAAGTGCGATCGCTGTATAAAGGGCATACAGCACATTAGTCGAGATAAAGCCCATTCCTTCCAATCTCCAAGACAGGACGGCTAATGCACCACCTAATGGAACCGTCCAGATAATGAGCCAAACTAAGTCCCCCCAACTGCTAACTTCCATCGCCCCAGTTCGTTTCGGTTTGATGTATTCTTTTCCTTCCGGGGTATCTCGGACATTTAAATAATAAATAATGCCATAGACGAGACAGAAGACACCAGTTAAAGCAATTGCATACCGCCAGCCGTTTTCTCCACCAAACATCGTTAAAGCGATCCAAGGAAGTAACATCGCACCTGCAGCTGAACCAAAATTACCCCAACCACCGTATATCCCTTCTGCAAAACCGACATCTTTCGGCGGGTACCATTCAGCCACCATGCGGATCCCAATGACAAAACTTGCACCAATACTACTTAGCAATAGCCTGGATATCATCAGCTGAGACCAACTATCTCCAAAGGCGAATATGAACGTCGGAATGGACATGAGGATAAGTAAACCAGAATAAACGACTCGTGGTCCAAATCGATCTAGCAATACCCCAATAATAATGCGAGCTGGAATTGTTAAGGCGACATTGATAATTGCTAACGCTGAGATATGTTCCCTTGTCAGCCAGTCTGAGCTTTCTAGCATCGTCGTAGCAAGTGGCGCCATATTAAACCAAGTGAAGAAAGAAACAAAAAATGCAAACCAAGTAAAGTGTAATATTTTCGTCCTCTCATCCTTAAACGTAAACAAATCCGAAACTTTCAAACTAGTTACCCCCTCAATTTTTCTTTTGGATTTCTTCCGAATGGTTGTTGATCTATAAAAGCAAGTTAAAACTATCGGTTTATAAGGAATTATACTTATAAAAACATGTGCAACAGATTGATTGTAGTGGTTGCTGAATTACGTTTATAAAATTCAGATTGTTTTGATTAATTTGATTGTGCCATAAAAGTAATCTAACGTGTTCCAGTTTGAAAGAAGATCTTACAAGGTTTTCCCTATAGAAACAATGAAAACGCTATTATTTCTGTTGGTGATTTGGATTGGAGGTTAGGCAGGCATACTAAAGTTAGAGCACTAATAATTGTATTGGTTGTTATCCTCCTGATTTTTTTAAGTGCACCATTTCCCCTCTTTGTTTCACGCTTTCTCCTAGTTTTTTCCTTTAACGCTCACGATTCATCCCCTTTTATTCACACTTTCTCCTAGTTTTTTCCTTTATCGCTCACGATTCATCCCCTTTCATTCACGCTTTCCTAGTTTTTTCCTCTATCGCTCACGATTCTTTCCCTTTCGTTCACTCTTTCTCCTAATTTTTTACTTTAGCGCTCACGATTCTTTCCCTTTCATTCAAGATTTCTCCTAGTTTTTTCCTTTATCGCTCATTATTCGTTCCCTTTGGTTTACACCTTCTCCTAATTTCTTCCTCTAGCGCTCACCATTCGCTCCCTTTGGTTCAAACCTTCGTCTAGTTTTTTACTTTAGCGTGCGTCGCTCCGAGCTTCTAGTTAATAAAACTAACTCCTAACATAAAAAAAGCGCAACGGATTTTGGACAAATCCATTGCGCTTTAAATTTTGAAATTGAATATTAACGAATACCAAAGAACTTCTTTACTTTTGTAAAGACGCCTTTTTCCTCACCAAGTGACATAAGAGGAACCGTTTCGCCTAGAATGCGTCTTGCAATATTACGGTATGCAATCGAAGCTTTGCTTCCTGGATGAAGAGCAACAGGCTCTCCTTTGTTTGAATGCTTAATGACATTTTCATCATCAACGACGATCCCTAGTAATTCAATTGCTAGAATACTAACAATTTCATCAACGTCTAGCATTTCACCGCTTTTCATCATATGATTACGGATGCGGTTTACAATCAGTAATGGTGGTTCAACGTTCTCTTTTTCTAGTAATCCAATAATACGGTCGGCATCACGAACTGCTGATAACTCAGGTGTCGTTACAACAATCGCTTTGTTTGCTCCAGCAACCGCATTTTTAAATCCTTGCTCAATACCGGCTGGACAGTCAATTAAAACATAATCATAATCCCGTTTTAATTCTTCCACAATCGTTTTCATTTGCTCAGGTGTTATTGAAGACTTGTCCTTTGTTTGAGCAGCTGGCAATAGATATAAACATTCGAACCGCTTGTCTTTAATTAGGGCTTGTTGTAAGCGACAACGTTCTTCTGCTACATCGACAAGATCATATATGATTCGGTTTTCTAGTCCCATAACAACGTCAAGATTTCGAAGACCTATATCTGTATCGATTAAGCAAACTCTTTTACCTGAAAGGGCTAGGGCTGTTCCGATGTTAGCGGAAGTTGTCGTTTTCCCGACGCCCCCTTTTCCAGAAGTAATTACGATAGCCTCTCCCACACATATTTCCCCTTTCTTCCTCTATGTCAAATTCCGACCGACTTTTCCTTTATGAAGTCACTTTTTCAGGTGACCGATTTAAACTTGGACGTAACCAAGGTAATTGTTGAATTCGTTCTAAAACAATCGAATGATCATTGGAATTTATGTAAGCACACTCCATTTGACGGTCAACTTGTTCATTCCGATTAGGCTCTTGACGCATATGTTCACTAATTTTCAACTGTGAAGGTGCCATCACAGACGCTGCAATGACTGCCGTTTCATCTCCTTCACTTCCAGCATGAGCCATTCCTCGTAATGCCCCCATTACAAAGATATTACCAGAAGCAACTACTGTTCCACCAGGGTTAACATCACCAATCAATAACAAATCACCATTGACTTTAAAAACTTGACCCGAACGAACGATTTTAGAGACCATCACAGTTTGCTTTTCCTCTGCCATTCGTTCCGCTTCTTCTTTAGTAATGACTTTCGTTTCAATTTGATCAATCACCAAATTTTTACCTTCACAAACGAGGTCTTTAAGTGCCTTCTCTTGATCCTCAGTTAAATAACGGTTTCCCGTATCAATATAAACTTTTACTGCTGGACCATCGGCTTTTTCGTAATGTTTAGAAGATAATTTTTCTTTAAGTTCTTCCATAATACTTTCGAAACTACAGTTATCACTTAATAAAAATGTTAATCCGTCTTTCGTCCCTTTTATTGTAACGTGGTGTTTCTTTTGTAACATTTATAGTTCACCTCAGAGTAGGTTAGATCCATTTACACCATTACTGTTATTTCTACAAAAAGACTAAAATCTCCTCTATTAACGGAAAGAAAATTGAAATTACTTAATGTTTTTGTATTTCTTCGATTCTCTTTAGATAAAGAAGATACTTACGTAAAGGATACAAAATGATGAGTGAAAAAATAAAATTTAAACCTAAAGTTGATAATAAACGTCTTTGTAAAAACTCATCATGCGTCATTGCCGTAATATTAAGCATGGAATTAATTCCAAATGTAAAGTACTCGACAATGATGACCGCCACTAATGTAAGTAACACAACAACGGTATAGCTTCTTCTCACATAAAGGTGTGACAAGGATAATAAATAGGCAATAAACCCAAGACAAAACATGTACACACCCAGTAATTCTGTATAAACGACATCATAAAGAAGGCCAAAGATTAAGCCGTATATAATTGCATGAGTCTTCCCTAAGAAAATACCGATAATGATTATTGCAACGACAACAAACCTAGGGATAAAAAGCATATCACTCCCATATTGCTCAGGTGCATACACTTGAAAGAGTGACCCTTCAATGACAAAAATAAATAACATAATTAAAGGAAGAAGAATTCGATTCACAATCCATCTCCCTCCATAAGATCAGGATCTAATGTTGTACTTGCTCGTTCTATAATAATAACATAGTCTAACCCATAAAAATTTGCTGCAGGTTGGATATATGCATTTTTAGTTAATCCATATTCATCTGGCTCAATCTCAACAATTTCACCGATAATTAAACCACGTGGATACACACCGCCAAGCCCCGAAGTCGTAACGGTTTGTTCAACTTCAATATCAGCGTCGATATCTAGTTTCTTCAACATCAGCATGCCAGTTTCTGGATCAAAGCCTTCAATAAAGCCATAAGCAGGTACTTCGGCTTGAACCATTGCAGACACTCGGTTGGTGCGGTCATTATCGGTTAACAATTGAACTTTAGAAGAAAACTGTCCGACTTGATGGACCTTTCCAATTAATCCACCTGAAGTAATTACTGCCATATTTCTTTGAATGCCATGTTCTGACCCACGGTTAATTCCTATAAATTCGCTCCAGCGATCAGGGTTACGATGGATTACCGTTGCTGTTCGCATTCGATAATCACTTAACGTTTCTTCTATTTCAAGTGTTGCTTTTAGCGTATCATTTTCCGCTTTTAACATATTTCGCTCAACTGATACTTGTGCGTACTCTTCTAATCTTGCTTTTAATACTTGATTTTCCGCATAGAGTCCTTGTAATTCATTTAGATTCTCGAAGAAACCCGCTGCAAATTGAGCGGGTTTGGAGACGAGGGTTTGAACCCATCCAACAGTGTCCTTCATAAATTGCTCTGGCCAAGTTACTCGGTCACGGTCACTCATGGAATATCCAATTAACGCAACAAGTATAATAATGCTCACCATTAAGACAATGAGCCGTTTATTTGAAAAAAATGTCATTGTCTACACCTACTTACAATTACGATTTACGACCGGAACGAACAGTGATTCCCGCTCTCGAACGGAATAAATGAATATTTTCCAACGCTCGACCAGTACCAAGTGCCACACAATCAAGTGGATCTTCGGCAACAATTACTGGCATATTCGTTTCATCACTAAGTACACGATCTAAGTTACGAAGAAGTGCTCCACCGCCAGTTAATACGATTCCACGATCCATAATATCTGCTGCTAATTCGGGAGGAGACTGCTCTAGCGTATTTTTCACTGCATCCACAATTGCATCTACCGTATCTTTTAGAGCATCTGAAATTTCAACAGCTGTGACTGTAATCGTCTTTGGCAATCCTGTAACAAGGTCACGACCACGAATGTCCATATCTTCAACACCTTCAGGAGAACCTGCAGAACCAATTTCTAATTTTAGAGCTTCGGATGTACGCTCACCGATCATTAAGTTATACGTTTTTTTAATGTATTGAATAATCGAATCGTCCATTTCATCACCAGCAACGCGGATCGATTGACTAGTTACGATCCCACCTAAAGAAATAATCGCAACTTCTGTCGTTCCCCCACCAATATCAACAACCATACTACCGGTTGGCTCCCATACTGGTAAGTCTGCGCCAATCGCTGCTGCAAACGGCTCTTCAATCGTATAAGCTTCACGAGCTCCCGCTTGTTTTGTAGCATCTTCGACAGCGCGCTTCTCAACAGCAGTAATACCTGATGGTACACAAACCATAACATTTGGTTTTCTTGTAAAAATCGAACGTTGTCTAAGAGCTTGTCGAATAAAATGTTTTAACATCGTTGCAGTTGTATCAAAATCAGCAATTACACCGTCTTTCATTGGACGAACGGCAACGATATTTCCTGGAGTACGACCGATCATATTTTTCGCATCGTTACCTACCGCTTCAATCGAACCTGTATCCGTTCTAAGTGCAACTACTGAAGGTTCACGAACAATAACACCTTTACCCTTCACATATACGAGGGTATTGGCTGTACCTAAATCAATTCCTAAGTCTTTTGAAAAACCACCAAACATCTATGTATCTCCCTTCATGAAACCCAAAACTCATAAAGTATATTATACTGAATATCATTGCAAATGAATAGTCTCAAAGTACTCTATACGATAATTTTACACGTTTATTACAAGAGTGAAATATTGGATTTCTTAATATTTTATGTCAAATATCCCTTCTCCTTTAAACTTATATACGTTCGATCCCCAATTATGACATGGTCCAACAGCTCAATTCCAAGAATTTTTCCACACTCACCTAAACGTTTGGTTACTTCAATGTCCTCTCGGCTTGGCGTTGGATCACCTGAAGGATGGTTGTGCAGACAAATGAAAGAAGCTGCCGAACGGCGAAGGGCTTCTTTGAACACCTCCCTTGGATGAACAATGCTTGCATTTAAGCTGCCGATAAAAATCGTTTCCCGATGAAGAACATGATTTTTCGTATTCAAATAAAGACATACGAAATGCTCTTGCGTTAGAGACCGCATGTCTTCCATTACGTACCGAGACACATCTTCTGGTGATCGTATAACGTATCGTTCTTCAAGTTTAAGGTTCGTAATTCGTCTCCCTAACTCTAGGACCGCACACACTTCAACCGCCTTTGCTTCACCAATTCCCTTAATTTCTTTTAGTTCTTCAACAGTCGCATCCTTTAGCATCGTTAACCCGTCAAATTTCTGTAAAACACGATGAGCCAGTTGTAAAACTGATTCATCTTTTGAACCCGTTCGTAAAATAATTGCAAGCAGTTCTTGGTTCGATAAATACTTAGCCCCATCAGCTAGAAGCCTCTCGCGGGGACGCTCGTGATTAGGTACATCACGAATTAGAAGGGACTGCTTGGTCAAGTAACATCCTCACCTTCCTAGCGTTTGCCATTTTTCTTCATTTCATCCAATAGAATAGGGATTTTTGTCTAAAAATTGGGGGTAATTCCGAAGTGGTTTAACTGTCGAACCGTCAAAGCCAATGGCAAGCCTACAACTGCAAAATAATCACCAGCAATTTCTCGGACTAATGTTGCTCCAAAGCCTTGAATTCCATAAGCTCCAGCCTTATCAAAGGGTTCATTGGTATCCAAGTAACGTTCAATTTCAGCATTGGATAGTTCCCAAAATTGTACTCGAGTTTCAACAAAAAATGTCTTTTGTTGTTCGCAGCTTAAGATTGCGACACCTGTTATTACAGAGTGCTGCTTTCCTGATAATGCAGTTAGCATATCTCTTGCATGATCACGGTCATTCGGCTTACCAAGAATTTGACCTTCTAATACGACGACGGTATCCGAACCGAGCACGACAGCATGTTGATTTGATTTAAAAACTGCTTCTGCTTTTTGTAAAGCTAACGACTGGACAAATTGTTCTGGGGATTGGGCAGGATCGAGCGTTTCATCAATATCACTCGTTTGCACGGTAAACGAAATATTCGCTTGTTCCAATAATTCTTTTCTGCGCGGAGAACCTGAAGCTAATATGAAGGGTTTCATGAAGGGCACATCCTTTACAATAAATTTTCTTATGTGTTTATTGTACAAGGATTAGTTAAACTATACCAAATGATACTATCGAATTTAAAGAGATATCAGTGAAACTTTACAGTAATTAAACATTTGGATAAGATTATTCATTAAGAACTCAACTAAATCAATTTGTGGTGGACGATCTATATTACAGACTAGGGACAAAGTAAATCCTGTCAGCTGATCCACAGCATTAAATCTGAAGTCATTAATTTAGGGCACTGAGAGGCTCTTATATGCGCTAAATCCTACTATTTAGGCTATTTAGGGCACTCAGAGGCCCCTATATGGTTAATTCTTTTATAAAACAATATGAAATGTAGAAAATAAGGGCCTCTGAAGTCCATTACGGTTTCAAAAAGCCAATTTTTACTGAAATAAGGGCCCTGTGAGTCCGCAAAAAAGTGCACCAAATAATTAAGTCTATTATAAGTAGGTGCTCCTAAATCATACGAATACAAGACGCTCAGATTTATACTCTGAGCGTCTGATGCTTTCTTATTCGGTATTGCTCCTAGGCTATTTATCATTGTGCTTCCCATTTTGATTAGCATTTTCTCTAGGATGCTTAATGTAACTTGTTTAGGAAGTTACTTTATCGTTTGAACAAACGTGTCATACGCAAGTAATGCTTCTAGTAGATGTTGTTGGATGCCCCATAGGTTTGCTTCTTCTTGGTTACCTTTATACCCTTCGATTTGAGTAGCGGCTCCAGCCATGCTTGAAAGAAATTGCTCAGCATGCCCTTGTGCTTCTGCCGGCAGTTCAGCAATTACGATGGACCCTTGATTACTCCACTTCTGGTATTGCTCTAAAAAGGTGTCGATGTTTTCTAAAGCGTAACTTTGTCCGGATAGACCAGCAACTGAAAAGCGGGCTAAATCGTTAAACATTCCGCCACCTTGAGCAAAGAACTCCTTTACAGTTTCATTTTCAACCGAGTGCATGGAACCATTTACGGCAAACGGCTTAACATACGTATCTTGACCGTGTTGTTGATAAATTTGGCTTAAGCGACCGGCTTCTTCTTTTTGAAGCCCTAGTCCGATGAACATGAACATCGGGTCACCATCGGTTTTTAATACGGCTGCTTGTCCTCTGCTTTTTATCGAAGAAACAATTTCGTTTCCTTTTTCACTGCTTGAAAAAGCACCGCCTTGAACAATTTCAACGGATAAATCTGGGAGTGTTACAGCAGCAGCCTGTCCATTCGCCACCGTTTCAATCGCTTCGTTTGCCGGAACGAGCGAAGCTGTCGTGCTTTGATCCGCGTCGCCGGTAAAAGCGGTTAAGACCATAAATCCGAAACCAACACCGACGATAATAGCAGAGACACCTGCCATGATGAGTGAAATCGGCAAGCCCGATAACGTGTTCTTGAGTCGATCGGCCGGCTTTTTCTTTCTTTTATTCGGTGGAAGTTTCGGCACCCACTTCCGGTTCCCATCATCCCAATACGGTTGTTCTCTCGTTTCTCTTTCTTCTTTCAGCTGATTAAAGTCGATGATGTTGCTTGTAAAATAACTTTGAGTATCATCCACCTTTTCCGCCTGCTGTTCTTCTATTCGTTCTGGCCTTCTCTCCTCTTTTGCTTCGAAATTTCGTTCAAACGGCGGTGGTACTGGACTTTTCGGCCGAATCAGTTCATTCGAATGAACAGGCTCTACCGGCTGATCCTTTTTTGTATTCTCTATTTGATGAAACGAATGTTCTTTACCGTTCAACTTCACTGATATGCGTTGCTTTTCTTGCTCCACCATCACTCGCTCCTCTCCTGCTTCTTATTTTCTTAATTCTATTCTATTAATTTGAATTAGTAGATAGAACTAAAAGCAGAAATTTAATAGAGAAGAATTTGAAACCATTCGAAGCCGAACTATCAGACAAAATAAAAAAGAACAAAACTTAGGAGTAAGTCTTGTTCTAGTTGCTAGTTCGATATTAACCAAAGTTGTTATAAATTGAAAACATCGGCAACAGGGCCGCAAGTACGATCGTACCTACTATAACCCCTAAGATAACAATCATTAACGGTTCGATGATTGCGCTCATACGTGATGCCATTTGTTCTACGTCTTCTTCATAAAAATCGGCAACCTTTTCTAGCATCGTATCTAACTGACCGGTTTCTTCGCCGACTTTAATCATATGGCTAACAATTTTCGGGAAAACCCAGCTTTTATCTAAGGGCTCTGACAGACTTTCTCCTGCTCTTAGAGACTCTTTTGATTCATTAAGTACTTTAGCTACAACATCATTGTTAGCGATCTCCGCACTCATCGTTAAGGTTTGCAAGACAGGAACTGAGCTCGAAAAAAGTGAAGCCATCGTTCGCGTAACTCTAGCGATAATCGTTTTTTGAAATAATAAGCCGAAGACCGGGATCTTCAATTTCAGATAATCTAGCATGAAATGTCCTTTAGGATTTCGATAGATCGCAATAAAAAGAAGTACAAATAATGCAACAAATAATAGAACTAAATACCATCTGTAAATGAGAAAATCTGAAATACTCATGACGATTTGAGTAGGAACGGGGATTTCTCCACCCATGCTTGTTAAATTGTTTAAAAGACTAGGTAAAACATTCGTTAATAAAATGATCACAACGACTACTGCAATAATCGATACCGCTATTGGGTACATCATCGCTGATTTCACTTTTTCTTTGACACGATGTTCTTTTTCATAGAACGTTGCTAAACGATCCATGACATTTTCTAAGTCTCCACTCGTTTCCCCGGCACGAACCATATTGACAAAGACTTTATCAAAGATCTTTGGAAAGTCGGAGCAAGCTTCAGAAAAGGATGTCCCTGAACGAATATCATTATAAACATCTTCAAGCGCCTTTTTAAAAATCTTCGATGAGACTTGTTCTGATAGAATACGAATCGATTCGGTGATCGGTGTTCCAGCTTTTAATAAAGTAGCTAACTGGCGGCAGAATACAACAAAATCTCGATTTTTAACAGGCTTCCCAATGACGATGTTTAACTCATTTAAATCTTTATTCCATACCGTTTCCTTACGTTTTGAAAGTTCGGCAATATAAAGACCTTTACCTTTCAATTCCTTAACAGCTACTTCTTGTGTGGGGGCGTATAATTTACCTTTTACTTCTTTTCCTGTTTTTGAATCAATTGCTTTATAGAGAAAGAGCATATTGTTCTCCCTTTCATACAAGTTTTTTACTCATGTTGGTCCCATCCAGGAACAAATTCATCTGCAACAGCACGAGTTACTATCCCTTTATGAACAAGGTCGGTAACTGCCATATTGATCGTCTGCATGCCACTGCTTTTACTCGTTTCTAGGATTGTTAAGATTTGATGAATTTTATCTGAACGTATTAAATTCGCAACTGCTGGATTACTTACTAATATTTCTAATGCTGCCGTTCGTCCTGTTTCATCTGCTGTTGGCATTAAACGTTGAGAAATAACACCAGAGAGCGTACTCGCTAATTGCATTCGAATTTGCTGATGCTGTTCTCCTGGAAACACGTCAATTATGCGGTGAACCGTTTGAGAAGCTGTTGTCGTATGAAGAGTTCCTAAGACTAGGTGGCCCGTTTCTGCAGCAGTGATGGCTGTTTGTATCGTATCTAAATCACGCATCTCACCAACTAATATGACGTCAGGATCTTGCCTTAATGCAGCTCGCAAACCAATCGAAAAAGATTGACTGTCTTGTCCAATTTCACGTTGGTTAATAATACTCTTTTTATGATGATGTAAATACTCAATCGGATCTTCCAGTGTTAAAATGTGCTTGCTCATATGTTCATTAATATAATCAATGATCGCCGCAAGCGTCGTCGACTTCCCGCTACCTGTAGGACCTGTAACGAGTAGTAAACCTTGTGTTTGTTTGGCAAAATATTTAACGACATCTGGTAGATTTAAATCACCGATCGTAGGGACTTTACTATGAATGACACGACAAACGATACCAACGGCTCCCATTTGCTTAAATAAATTAACACGGAAACGACATGCATCTTCTAATGCATAGGAGAAATCTAACTCACTCGTTTGTTCAAATGTTTCAAACTGACTTGGAGTTGTAATTTGCCGGGCTAAGTCAAGGGTCATCTCTTTTGTTAAAAATTGTGAGCCTACTTTTTTTAGCTTGCCGTTAATTCGCACAATCGGTGTCGTATCGACCGTAATGTGTAAATCAGATGCCCCATTTTGAAAGGCAAAATATAATAGTTTATTCATGTCCAATACAAATCACCCTACTCTCCAACGGTTACTCTATAGACTTCATCCAGTGTCGTTAGCCCTTTAGCCACTTTCATTAGGCCATCTTCAAACATGGCTACAAAGCCTTTTTGCTCTACATAATGACGATACTCAGAATCAGAAGCTTTTTTCGTAATCATTTCTCTCAAGTAGTCATCGATCATTACAGTTTCATGAATCGCCATTCGCCCTTTGTAACCTGTACTATTACACGTGGCGCAACCTTCACCTTTTACGATTTTTGTTGTTTCAATTCCTCTTGAAGTGAACAACTCTCGTTCTTTAACGGTTAATTCGTATGGAACTGCACACGAAGGACATACTCGGCGAACCAAACGTTGCGCAACAACACCGGTAAGTGATGAAGACACAAGGAACGGTTCAACTCCCATATCGATTAAACGACTAATCGCACTAACGGCATCGTTTGTATGCAAAGTGGTTAAAACTAAATGTCCAGTCATCGCTGATCGCAATGCAATTTCTGCCGTTTCAGAGTCACGAACCTCACCGACCATGATAATGTCTGGATCTTGTCGCAAGATCGAACGAAGACCAGCGGCAAACGTCATACCGATACTCGAGTTCACTTGTACTTGGTTAATTCCTTTTAACTGGTACTCTACAGGATCTTCAACCGTGATGATGTTTACGTCTTCTGAATTTATGTTGGATAATGCCGAGTACAAGGTCGTTGACTTACCACTTCCGGTAGGACCAGTAACAAGCATAATCCCATAAGCTTGTTTGAGCATCTTTCGGAAATTCGCTTCATTCATTTCGGAAAATCCTAACCGGTCAATTCCTAATAAAACATTACCAGTGTCGAGAAGACGCATGACTACTTTTTCTCCAAAAATGGTAGGTAAACACGAAACACGCAAGTCAATTCTGCGCAGATCTACATCCATTTTAAAACGTCCATCTTGTGGTAATCGCTTTTCAGCAATATTTAAATTAGATAAGATCTTGACCCTTGAAACGAGAACGTTGTGCATGTTTTTAGGGATCGTTCGTTCAGGACGAAGAACACCATCGACACGAAAGCGAATGACCGTTTCCATTTCTAGTGGATCAATATGAATATCACTTGCACCAACTTGGGTTGCTTGGCTAATCAACTGATTAATCATTTTAGCAACCGGTGAATCGTCGGATTGTTGCGACTCGATCAGCATATCTTCATCATCATTCGTATTGATATCTTTTAACATCTGATCAATCGACTTCTGCATTCCGTAGTAACGATTAATTGCTAAACGCAGCTCTTCTTTTTTGGCAATCGCTGGCTCGATTTCAAATCCCGTACTCAACCGAATATCATCAATGGCAAAGTAGTCAAGTGGATCTGCCATCGCTATCATTAAACGGTCTCCATTACGTTTAACGGGTAGCAGTTGATAGCGACGTGCTAATTCTTCATTAATTATCCCAATAATTTTCGGATCAATTTTTTGTTTATATAAATTGATATGAGGAATACCCAGTTGAAACTCAAGTACTTCAATAATTTGTTGTTCGTCAACAAAGTTCATTTGAACGAGCTGGTCTCCTAAGCGATTGTTCGTTGACTTTTGTTCATGAAGTGCTTCCATCAGTTGATCTTCCGTGATGACACCTGCTTCAACGAGCAAATCTCCTAACCGTCTACGTTTTTGTATGGCCATTTTTATAGCTCCTTTTCTATCAAACTAGCTATTAAGGCTGTAATCACTTTTCTGTAAAACTAACATACCCATTCAAAGTAAGCATGAAATCAAGCATTGCTCCCTGGGCCTGCCACAAGTGAGATCGTTGGTTTTGATTTTGATAATTCTTTAATGCCGTTTCAAGTTGTTTTGTATAAATTAATGTATTTTCTAATTGTGTGTTCCAAATCATATCCGAGCTATTCGTCATCGCTTCTCTCGCTCTTAATTCATAGACGCGAATTTTAGCAGAAATCAGGTCCATTTGTTCGGATGAAATTTGATAATTCGTTTCCGTTAACCCTTTTGTAATGACAGGAGACACAGATGAAACCAGATCCTGTGCATCTTTTGCTAATGCCGTATTTCCTTTCACACTAAAAGGAACTTGATCAACCCACGAATGAAAATCTTTATTTACAGACTTTAAATAATTAGCTAACTGTTCAGCAGAAGATTTGTCATGAGCCACCCCTGTATAAACGACAAATCTAGTTTCATTGGCTTGATTTTCTCTTTCGACTTCTCTTGGGTACATGCCGGCATTTCGCAAATTAGTTACTTGTTCATATAACGTCGCTTCCGTATTGTATCCGCCGGTTTGAACAACATAGAATGCTAAATTCGCTTCTTGTTCACCTGCTGCTGGCTCAACGTAACGTTTTGATGGATCAACAAGCTTAATTTCTGTAGTCGAAGTTGCCGGATCTGATGGTGTAGTAGAAGAAGAATTTTCACCATTCGTTCCTGTCTCATTTAAACCTTCACTTCCACTACTTATTTCAGGTGATACTTCAATATAACGGTTTAATTTACTTGGATCGAAATTATAATCTAACTTAAAATCTACAGCATCTTCAATAAACTCTAAAAAGTCTTCACAATAAAAAGCACGGAGCGTTGCCGATGCTTGTACTCTTTCTGTTTCACTATCTAGTGAATAATCATAGCTTTGCACATGGATGATGCGTTTTAACTTTTCAACTTCTTCAATGAAAGAATGTACATCTTCTTCTTTTCCGTTCATACTAATAGACATTTCAATATAGGAAACATGAAGTCCGTTTACATCAGCCACTTGTGTTTCAAGAAGAGAATATAAGTCTTCGTCTAAAATATTTCTCCAGGATTGCGTGTCTTGTCCTTCATTTTCCTGTGCCTCACTCGGATGAATACTAATCGATACACTATCAATAACAGCACCTGTGTCCAGCTCGGTTCTTTCTAGATCCGCAATCACTTGTTCTACGTTAGGGCGCATCGGAACACGATCAAGTAATGTCTTTTTCTGCAGTGGTGTTAAAGATTGAGCAGTTAGTTTACTAATCTGTGTTTCATAGTGAGCGATGTCGGTTTGAATACGATGGAGTTCCTCTTGTTGACTACGTTCCTCTGCCTGTAAAGGGCGAACGAAATACATATAAAATACCGTTAATAATAAAAAGAAAATAAGAACACTATATAAGATCCGGTTTTTATTGTTATTCAACCATTCACTCACGATTCTTCACCTACTATCGTATCGAGCTTTAACGTAAATTGAGATTGATAAAGCAAATCTTCATTAGAAATGGAAATCGTTTGTACTTCAGCACTCGTCACTATTTCTGCCTGTAATAGACGATTTAAATAAATCGCGGCATCTCCTTTGGATTGGAACGTGATTTGCATCGAAAGATCACCATTGTTTAAAAATGAATAAGAATTGACTTCCGCTCGATCAGGCAGCAACATATACACACGTTCTCTTAGATCGATCGTATCTTTGTAGATCGTGTCTAGTAAAGTGTTCACGTTCGTATAATAATCAATGTAATTGTATTCCGTCATTCCCGTTGTTTTCGTAAGAAACTCTTGTTCAGCAGCATTACGGACTTCCGTTTGAGCAGCAACTTCCTGTTCTAACGATTGAACCGAGCTTTTCGTATCAACATACATAAAAGTAAGAAAGCTAGCAGCAACAATAACCGCACAAGCCCCCGCAACTGGAATGACAGGAACTCCTCCTCTTTCTTTTGCTTTTACTCGTTGAGGTAACAAATCTATGCTAATGTTCACAGGTATCGCTCCAATCCTTTTGAAACGTAAATAGTCATTTATTTCTTTTTCTTCTCACTTTTTTCATTGCCCCGCATTGCAAGCCCGATCGCAACACTGCAACGATCTAGCAAGTCATGCTGCATAAATCCAATATCAACAATCGAGCTATAATCAATCTGAACCACTTCAGTCGGAAGTCGTTCAACTAACCTTGAGAAAATATGCTGCGTTTTTTCTCCCGTAACAATGATTCGATCAAACTCACTATCTCGTTCCCCTAAAGAATAGCGGTAGAAGTTTTGCGCTTTTTGGATTTCATTTAGTAAATCTTCAACATACGAATCCTCTTTTTCGTCTTTTGTTAATTCGCTCGTCGCAGCCACTTCATCCTGTAAGGTTAATTCTTCTGTATCAAATGAAAGCACATCATCTGAAGACATTGGATTTGCCACAAACTCACTACGGTTTAACTCCATCGTACGAGAAAAAACAATTAGCTCATCTTTGAAAATATGAATATCCACAGAACCACCAGACGCATCAATGATCATTTCCGTACCTTTTAGCCAGTTCGGATGCGTGTGTAGTAATAGACGTTGTAGCGCTAACGCTCTTAACTCCGCCGTTAACGGTTTATAGCCTGCCTCTTCACAGCTTTCTAGCAATCCTTCAGAAAGTTCACGAGACGTAGCAAAAAATAGTATTTCACTTCGCGGTCCTTGCAGCTCCTTCTCCACACTTTCCGTTAACTCTTCTAAAGTAAAGTCATCTTCTTCTGAAGAACTTTTGTTCTCTTGATCAGGTTGGATCGAACCAATTTTAACAAAATCATAGATCGGATCTTCAAAAGGAAGGTGAATCGTTTCACCAATTTGAAACTGAAGCAACTTCGCTAATTCAGGCTCCCCTACATCTGGTAGTGTATTCACTTTACGAATTAACGAATGCTGAGTCGGAATCGCTAAATGAACATGTTTTGAAGCTTCTTTATGTTGCTGTAAGTAGTTTCGAAGTGCTGTTTCAAGCAAACCCTTTTCTTGCACTTGTCCACCAGCAATAACCGAATCTGTTAATGTCATTTCATAGACTTGCTGCAGGACGGGCAGCTCCTTGTCCATCTTGATCGTCGCAAACGTCACTTTCTTCTCACGAAAATCGATGCCTGAGTATTTGTTGTTGAAAAACATAGGGTCACCTCAATTGATAACTTAAGAATTTATCTTGTAGTTTTAAAGTTTAATATTTGTAGACTGGAATTCCAAGAATAGTCACTAGTGTCCAAATCAATAATTGGTACATTGTTTTGACTAGAACAGTTCATATTGATGAGTGAACAGTTGAAGCCTTTTGCTTCTCCATTAAGAGCAATGTTACCGTTCTTACTAAAGTTATTTGTTATTATTCCACTATTAATTGTTAATTCACCACTATTTAAATTCGAGTTATTTCTCACAATTAATATTCCATTGACTTCAAGTGTTGAGTTACCACTCATATTTAATTCTTCAGTAACGAGAATCCCGTTTACGGTAAGTTGAGCTCCTTCATGCTTTTGACCACCTGAACCATGTAACTCAACATGTTTAGTAAAAACTTTGGCACCTTCAGCAACTACAATTGAACTTGCTTGTCCGCTCTGAACAATTTTGTGTGGATTATGAAAGCCTGGTGAAAAAGTATGTGAACTATTTATTTCAGCATTCGTATACGACGGAGAATGATAACCTAACTCATTCAAAATCCTATTATATGGTACACTTGCAATTTTTATTTCTTGTCTATCTCTTGCAGTTTCCCCAGTCTTATTATTTACGACTGCATTTTGATCGTATAAATATAGTTTAAGCTCATCATCGTGAATCCCACCATTATAGTTAAAGTTACTTACAAAATGGATTGGTCGATCTAAAACAAATTCTGGTGGTGTCGATTGTTTGGGAATAACAGGTTTGTTTTCACGAGTCACATTAAGATTAAGCGACCTAGTAACTCTTGTTTCTCCCTCTAAATAACTAGCATTCAATGTGGCTCTATAATTTTTTTCATCAATTTTAGTCTTTTGTATCTCGACTTCAACATCCTTACCGCCAATCAATTTAGTTGATGGCAATTGATTATCTTCCAAATAAAAATAAGGACCCTTTCGATCAATCATTCTGTTTTCAACTGCTGTTCCATCCTCATATAACAATGGTACTTGTCCACCATTATAATTTCTCATTTCATCAATTACGATTTCTAATGCGCCTTCAGCTCGGTAAAATTCCCCTTGCACTGTTGTATTAGAATTAATCGATTTTTGACTATATAAGGTCACTGATAACATTCCTACTCCTACAATTGATATAAGTGCAATGATGAAAAGTGATAAAAGTAATGCTGCCCCACGTTGAGAATTATACTTGGACTTCCAACTCATATAGAAAACTCCTCTTAACAATTATCTCCTTGTTGAAAAGGTTGGATATGAATTACTAGTACTTTTAACTCTTGGACCTAGTACTTGTTCTCCTTCCTCATTTTCATTAGGTACCCCTGGTTCTATAATATCTTCATTATCAATAATTATCTCTTTAGGTATTTCACAGCCTTGTTCACCAAGTAGTGCGCAGTTAATTCCCTTTCCCTCTCCAGTAATTCTTACTGCATTGGATTGAGCGTGGATAACATTTGTAATTATGCCACTATTGACAACTAAACGAGCATTACCTTTCAAGATTATTTCGTTTGCAATTAACAACCCATTTACAGTTAATCTAGAGTTATTACCGCTCCCAGACCAATTAATTTTATCAACATAAACAATTGCATTTGTAGGGATCACAATTTGATGATGATTACCACTAATATTTATTTCGTTGATTATAGTAACATTGTTAGCAGGAGTATGAGGAAACGTATTAGCACTAGTCACTTTGTTGTAATGATTAAAATTGATATTGTTTAATCCTAAATTATCAATTACATTATTAAAATACGTAAGAGATTGAAATTCATTTCTTTTAGATTTTAAATGATTACTATAAACGTTATTAAAATGCTGAGACTTTGTACGGTCTTCCAAGTAATTTATTGCCTTATTTGAAATATTAAAGGTTTCTTCTGGCTCTGAAGGTATCACAGGTTCTGCACCAGGTGGACTATTTTCACTTGAAATGTTATTTTCAACTTCAACCATCGTATTTAAATGGGCAACTCTTGTAATATTAGTATCAGAAGTTACATCATCATAAGAGGAATGAATTTCAAACTCAACTTCAGTCGTACCTTCTTCTAAATCATCAATGTTTTTAATCTCACCATCTACAACTTTAAGCTCCACTTTTACTTTTTCTCCACCTATTTCATACTCTTTATATGTCGGATTATTAGGGTCTAACAAATAAAAATATGGACCTTTTTCATTACCCGAACCGTAATTTCTTATTTCATCGTAAAATACTTCAATTGCTCCCTCAGCTCTATAAAATTCTCCTTGTATTTCTTTATTCGTGGATACTGTTTTAGTACTGTAAAGTGTAGAACTTAATAAAGCAGTCCCTACAATACTTAAAAATGCCACAACAAAAAGAATTAATAGCAGGGCAGCACCTCGCTCATTATTATGAAATCTCTTCATACTCAATATAGGAAACCACCTTTCTCCTAATTTCGTATTCTTACGAAGCCAATCTTCGTACTTACCTCGTATTCGTGGTTGCCTTTTTTTAACTTAAAATTAATGTACTCACCATCAGTAAGGTAATCTTTTCTGAAACTTATTACATTTTCCGATAACACATTTCCACTCGGTAATAAAATAACTTTATTATTTTCGTATTTTAACACTTGTTGATTATCGTCATTTTCAACAAACTCATACAAGACATAGTTATTGGAATCTGGTGGTTCTTCCACCAAGTCATAATTGTCATCTCTTAATTTAGTAGTAATATATTCTACAATGAGTCGTGCTTCTCTCTGAAGTTCATTATCAATTGAAACAGTTCTTTCACTTTTTATGGATAATTGAAGTAATGATATAATAACAGCAGTAATAATTCCCATAATTACAATCGTAGTTAGCAATTCTACTAATGTGACCCCTCTTTGATTTTTCATTGTTTTTTCACCACTGTGTAGAACTTTATTTCCGAATTAGAGGACAGGGATTGGACCAACACTTCATAAAAATTATTGTTCTCACTAAATTCTTCTACAATCACTTCAATTTCACCATCATATATTAATGTGTTGTCATACTCATCATGGTTTTCATCGATACAGCCTAAATCATTTAAGCAATAATATTTTGTAGGATCACCCGGTGTATAACCATTATTTCTTATGTTCTCCATCACTTCTTGTGCGAAGTACATATGCTGAGTATCATCACCTTGTATATGCGTTCTCGTGAAAGTTCCGGTCATAATGTGCAGCAGTGGTACTAGTATGAGTCCTGCAATAACGATTGCTACTAATAGCTCTACTAATGTCATTCCCTCTTGATTGTTCATTGATTGTCACCCCTGCAACATGCTAATATACCAATTCCATATATCATAACCAAATAAATATGCAACGATGGTCCCCACAAAAATAAAAGGCCCAAACGCTATAGGTTGTTTTCGTTTAATAACACCAGTGACCATTAATAAAACACCGATAAAGGTACCAACAAATGATGCTAACACGAGACTCATAACCGTCATCCACGGCCCTAATGCAACACCGATCGCCGCATAAAGCTTTACATCACCACCACCCATACCACCTCGACTGACGATAGCAATCAGTAGTAACAATGCAAAACCAACAACCCCACCAAGTAAATAGTACCAAAACGGTTCCGTCCCAATAAAAAGCCGACTTATAATCAATAATCCAAGCATTGGTAACGTAACCACATCTAAAATAAGTTGTTTGCGAATATCGGTTATGACGGATATAACAAGCAAAACAGTTAAAAGAAGTGCTGGAATAAGTTCTAGTTGTAGACCGACAAATTTATAAACAATAAAAATTGATGTTGCTGTTAATAACTCTCCAAAAGGGTATAATGGAGAAATTTTAGTTTTACAGTAACGGCATTTTCCTTTTAAAAATACGTAGCTGAATACAGGGACCAGATCTAATACTGAAAGTTTGTGCTTGCAATATGGACAATTAGAAGGAGGGAAGACGATTGATTCTTTTTTTAATAGACGAATGGCTACGACGTTGAAGAAACTACCTAGTATTAAACTAATTAAAATTACATAAAGTTCAACCAACAACATCATTTTCCTTCCTTCCATTTAGTAAAATTTTTTTTAAAACAGCTGCCGCCTCATGTATTAGCGACAGCTGTTTGATGTTAAAAAATCCTAACTCATTACACTCTTAAAGTTTATATAATTCACTATTGTACTAATCATTTTTGATACATTTAGAAGTTTCAATATCAACTTCTTTTATCTTTGCATTTGCACCTTCACCTTCTAATGTGTATTTGAAATCACTATCATCACATCCAGCAAATTTTACTGGAGTTGGAAGTGGATCAAGACCTAATTTTTCTTTTAAATTTGCTGATGTTGGATAATCTCCAACCTCTACATAATATCTTTGAACTCCATCTTGCAATAATTTAAGATTTTGCGTATTTGTAGCTTGAGCTGCAGCATCCCTATTGCCTGTTAACTGTGGAATCGCTATCGCCGCAATAATCCCCAAAATAACAATTACAACTAGTAACTCGATTAGTGTTAAACCTTTTTGGTTTTTAAGACGTTTTTGAATTAGTGCCTTCATTTAATAAATCTCTCCCTTTTTTCTCATAATTAATTTATTTTTTGAGCTTGTCTGCTCTCAAAACCGTGACTACGTTCTTGTTGCTAGAGTTGACCTAATAATGATGTTTTTGACGCTGTTTGCTAACTTTTTTACCTTAATTTGTCATAAAGTGACAGTTTAAGAGTAAAAAAATAACCTTTACTAGACCACCTCCGAAGATTGTCATATGTAAAAGCCGGTTGCACCACTAGCTCCGTACGACTTAGGTGCCCACATACAAGTCGTATTTCATCGCGCCTTTATTTTCAATATATTGAACAATTCTAGTAATAAATACCCTAATTCCTTCTGTTTCAAACCTATTATAACAAGTTCTACTCCTCTGGTCATTAGAGTTGTTAAATTCCCTTTAATTTACTAGTCTGTTTGCTTCACCCTTATAGCTCTGATTATAGCAAGATTCTCCTAAATTAAAATACTTTTTGATAAAATTTTATTTGGAATTTATATCGAACTCGTGACTTTAGTCACAAAAATGACAATAGTAATATTTATTAGAAAATAAATGTCGTTATCTCGTCAATGTATCTTCCAACGTTGCTGCTGCTTCTTGTACTCCATGTCCATCCCCATACACCGCTACACGGTTCCTGCCTTTCTGCTTCGCTCCCGTATACATTGCCCGGTCGGCTTGGCGGACCAGTGAAACGGGATTGGACTCTTCATCATCGCTCGTTGCCACACCGATACTTGCCGTGACCTGGATCGGTGTCACTTCTCCTTCATTGAGATCGTTATGAATGAGGAACTGGTGTTGTGCAATTCGCGTACGTAAATCCTCCGCTTTCATGTATGCGACAGTTGAATTTGTGTTTGTTAAAAGAATGACAAACTCTTCTCCGCCATAGCGAGCGACAATCCCATTTTCCCCTATCGTCTCTTCCATCAGTCTTGCGATTTGACAGAGCACTTCATTGCCGGCTTGGTGGCCATACGTATCATTAACAGACTTAAAATGATCTAAATCTAGTAAAATGACAGCTACATTTTCGCGGTGAATGAGGCTTCGTTCATAGTTTTCTATTAATAGACGCTCAAATGAACGATAGTTAAAGAGACTTGTCAGTGGGCAACGTTCACTTTCCTTTTTCGTTGCCTCGTAATGACGGGCGTTATCGATGGCAACACCAACGAAATTGGCGAGGATTTCCATTAACGTGACATCTTGCTTTTTATAAGCACTTTTTTGATTGACGGCAATCGTGATAATTCCTTTTAGCTCACGATGTTGAATCATCGGGACGACCATTACGGAATGAGCTGATTTTAACCAAAGTCGCTCTGGAGTTGGCCATTGGCTCCTGTTTTGAAAGACAACAGCTCTTTTCCTGCGATAAACTTTTTCCGTTACCGAGTCAATTGATTTTCCAGTTAAAAATAGATCGGTTGGGTCTTTTTGATAAGCTTCGAGAAGTTCGAGCTTGGTGTTTTCTATTGTATATAAGTAGATGTAATCGCTTGGGAATAAATCTTTTATTTTATTGATAAATAAGTGAGCGGTTTCTTTTACTTCCCACGTACTGCTTAGTTCGATGCCGAGTTCATTTACTTTTTTGAGTTGTTCATTCATTAATTCACTTCTACGATAGACTTTTAACATAATCGAAATTCCGATAAAAGCAACTGCGACTATTCCAGACGCCCCGTAGCCAATTTCTTGGTACATCATGACAAGGATCAAACTCATTGGTAATACGAGCGCTGCCGTCGCTAGTTCCCATACCGTTCCTCTATCAATAAACTTTGTTTTTACCTTAGCCATATGATTTCGAATGAGGTAGATTAACACATGGTTAACGAACAAAAATGTACATACATACGCTGCTACCGGAACAAAAAAATCTAACGCATTAGGAAGCGGTAATCTCACGACGAAATAATACATTCCCGCAGCAGAAAGAGACGTAATATAGAACATGATTGAATTCAGTGGAATTCGATACAAGCTTTCACGATTTATCTTCATTAAAAGAAGGGAAAATAATAGAGCGAATTGGGTCACAATGATTTCAATTAAGAGACCATATAACAGAAAACTAGCAAGAGATACCCATTGAAATAAGACGAATGAATACCCTCGATAATGAATGGGAAATGCTGCTGCGATTGCGGCTAATACGAATAAAGAGAGGATTTCTTTTTCATTTCCAGTAATTTGAGAGAAAGCATATAAATCAAAAGCAGTGATGAAAAAAACAGTTAGAATAAACCAAATTGTCCACAATGATGCTTTTACCGTCCCCGACACAATCCTTCCCCCCTATGATTACTTTTATAGTTTTCTGAAATTTCGATCTCTCTTTATTATATTACTACAATAGTGTAAAAATTCCTACTTTAAACATAGTGTTAAACTAATTAATGGTATTATTTTACTATAAATTTACTTTTTGAAATATAACCTTACTTGCGAAATAAAATATAAAGATCCTGTTATGAGTAATAAGTCCCTATTTTCTAACAATAAATGTTTCGTTTTAATAAAGTTCCGCCAGTCACTGACTATCGTTTTCTTTTTCAAGCTGCAATTTGCATACAAATTGGTTGCTGAAGCTGCCCGTGGAAAATCGAAACTAGTAAAACTAATTTCATCTATTACGTCATATAGAGGCGTGAGCATCTTTTCGACGTCTTTTTCTTTTGTCGCAGCGAATAGCACTTGGATGTTTTTATCCGAAAACTGTTCACGTAAGGTCGTTGCTAATGCTGCTATTCCTTCCTCGTTATGAGCACCATCGATATAGACAAGCGGTGTTTCACTGAGCTTTTCAAAACGCCCGATCCACGCCGCCTTTTTTAGAGCACTGCGAATTTCTTCTTCTGTAATGATCAGCGCTTGATACGTTTTTAAATAATCAATAACCATTAAGCCAAGCGACGCATTTTTGATTTGATGTTTACCGAGCATCGTTAGTTCTAGAGCTTCTATTGTACGAAATGGCGATGTAAAGGTGAATGTCTGTAAACCACTAGTAGCAGAAGCACTATCAATGAAAAAGTCATCTTCTAACACATATAGTTTCGAGTGCTTTTGCTTCGTTTGTTGGTTAAAGATCTCCAAGATGTTCTCTTCACTTTCCGTCGTGATGAGCGGAACGCCTGCTTTAATGATCCCTGCTTTTTCACGGGCAATCTCTTCTTTGGTTTCACCTAGTAAATGCATGTGGTCCATACCGATATTTGTGATCGCAGTTACGAGCGGCATCGAAACATTCGTTGCATCGAGGCGCCCCCCCATACCAGTTTCTAATAGAACAAAATCGACTGGACGGACTTCTGCAAAATAGTAAAACATCATTGCCGTTAAATTTTCAAATTCGGTCAACATCGCTTGTCCATTCGCTTCAAACCGTTCGCGAGCTGGTGTTAATTGATCAAAGACGTGGATAAAGTCCTCTTGTGTAATCGGTTCTTTATTCATAGAGATTTGCTCTTCATAGCTGAGCACCGCAGGAGTGGTAAACGCACCGACATCGTATCCAGCTTCTAGTAACATCTCGCGAATAAAATTTAACGTCGATCCTTTTCCGTTCGTACCGGCAATATGAATAATTTTTAACTTTCGATGTGGGTTTCCTATTTCTGCTAAAAAGTCTTCCATATTTTCTAAGCCAAGTTGAATGACATTACGTCCTTGTATAAACTCAACTATTTCTTTAAATGTTTTCATCCATGGTACGCCCTTTCTTCACATGTAACAGTATTTATATTATCTCCAAAACACGTAAAATAGAAGAGCCCCTACAGAAAAAGATAACTCTTATAGCTTTCCACCTTAAGTTATTATTCTTCAACCTTTTCCCTAACAAAAGAAAGAAAATTAAGTGAGCCTGTGATGACTAGAACCTCGTCCTCTTGTAGATCCCCTTTTAATTGATGGTAGGCTGTTTTGTAATCTTCTTTAAACTGAAGCGTTTGATCGTCAAGCACACTAACAATATCACCTCGCTGAATAGAACGAGGATGAGGGAACGTTGTTAAAATAATGGTATCGGTGAGTTGCTGCAACGATTTGACCATTTCTTTTACATCTTTATCGACCATCGCTGAAAATAGGACGGTAAATTTTTTATTAGGAAAAGAGTTTAGTAATGTATCGACAAGGGCTTGTACCCCTTCTTGATTATGGCCACCGTCCATGATGATCATTGGCTCAGTTTGCACGACTTCAATTCGGTTTTTTATTGTTGCTTGTTGGAGACCCGCCCTTACTGCTTCTTGTTGTACATTAACATCATGAAATGCTTTTAGTAGTTCAATCGTTCGGACCGCTAATGAGGCATTGGTTTGTTGATGGCTACCGAGCATTGTAAGCTGCAAATCAGTGTACGTATGTTGTTCCGATTTATAAGTAAACGTACGGTTTGAATGGTTTATTTTAAATTGACTGCCTAATTGGTGTAGTGATGACTGTTGTGCTGCTGCCTTTTTTTGCAGCAATGAAGTGACTTCTTGCTGCGTACATCCCGAAACTATAGGGATTGAAGGTTTAATAATTCCTGCTTTTTCGTTTGCGATTTGCAACAGGTCACTTCCTAAAAATTCAATATGATCCAAGCCAATATTCGTGATAATTGCGACCAGTGGTGTTAGAACATTTGTCGGATCTAACCGACCTCCTAATCCCGTTTCAATGATCATAAAGTCGATATTCTCCTGTTGAGCAAAATATAGAAAAGCGAGTGCTGTCATCACTTCAAACTCAACAGGCGCACCGTAATCGGATCGTTCAAGTTCTTCAATAACTGGAAGTATCTGTTCTACTAGGTGTACAAACTCTTTTTGTGAAATCGGCTTCCCATCTAGTTGAATTTGATCGTTTCGTTGAAAAATGTATGGTGATGTAAATGTACCGACTCGATACCCAGCCTCATTTAAAATAGAACGTAAATAGGTTAATGTCGACCCTTTTCCATTCGTACCGGCAAGGTGAATACTCCTTGTCTTCTCATGCGGGTTCCCTAGTTTATCAAGTAATACTCGCATTCTTTCGAGTCCGAAATAAATTTTGTTTTCTTTTGTCTGTTCGATTAATTCATTTGCTTTATTGTAAGAAAGCATGGATAAGCTCCTTTGAAAAAAGTATGCAAAATAATGTCTTTTCCTTTATGATGAAACAAGACAGTTCAATATACTACTATTTAATCACTTATTGAAGTTCAAAGAAATAGATCAGGAGAGGCTGTATGAAAAAAAAACGAACAGGATGGCTCATTTATAACCGAGAAGATGCTGATAAAAATCAAGCGTATATCAAGTGGATGCTAGAAGAAGCGGAGTTATTAAACATCGATTTATCTTTTTACTTTAAAGAGGAACTACTTTATGGCGTCCTTAATCAGCAGCTGTTTATTCACCACCATCAAGCTCAACTTCAACTACCAGATTTTGCGATCATGCGAAATATTGATCCACTTTTTAGTCAACAATTAGAAGCACTTGGCGTAACCGTTTTTAATAACTCGTTCGTTTCTGGGCTTTGCAACGATAAAGCAAGAACGCACCAATTTTTAACGCGGGCTGGCATTCCGATGTTGAACACTTTATTTGTAAAGAAGAATGAATTTGTGCCCTTGCACCTTCCGTTTTCTTATCCGATCGTTGTCAAAGAAGTATCAGGGAGAAGCGGACAGCAAGTATACGCTGTTGAAAACCTCCAGGCATTAGAAAGCTTGTTAGCTAACATCACTTCTAACGACTTGATCATTCAAGAAATGGGAGACGTTCCTGGGAAAGATGTTCGCGTATTTGTCATTGGTTCTACCATCATCGCTGCGATCTTACGCTATTCAACAACCGATTTTAAAGCGAATTTTTCCTTAGGAGGAAGTGCGAAATTATACGAGTTAAATGATGAGGAAACCACATTAGTGGAAAAGATTATTGCACAATTTGACGGACAACTAGGCCTTGTTGGAATCGATTTTCTTTTTAATAAAGAAGGACAGTTCATCTTTAATGAAATCGAAGACGTCGTTGGTTCACGAACCTTATCAGCCAATTCGTCCTACAATATTGTACGCCTTTATTTACAACATATTATGCAAGTATTAGGGGGAGTTTAAAGAGAACACATACCTTTTTCTTCCGACGGCAGTAGCAGATCGTATTTAAGAAAAATTAAAGACCGGAGTAAAGTGAAAGAAGACGAAAATCGCAATGATTTTCGTCTTTTTCGTGTTTTTGTATTTAGATGTTCGTTTTACCCCTTTAACTCCGCAATGCGCGCTTTCACAGTTTCGCGTTTTTCAATATAATCTGCTTCTTTCGCTTTTTCTTCTTCGATGACTTTCTCAGGTGCTTTAGCAATAAAGCCTTGATTGCTTAGTTTTTTCTGTACGCGTTCCACTTCTTTGTCGAACTTCTCCAGTTCTTTTTCAAGGCGAGCAATTTCCGCATCCAAATCGAGTAGGCCGGCCAGTGGTAAGTATAACTCTACCCCCGTCAGGACGTTAGACATTGACTTTTCAGGTGTTGGTAAGTCTGTTCCAATTTTTAATTCACTTGGGTTACAGAACTTTTCTACATACTGAAGGCCGCGGTTTAATTGGTCTAATACTTGAGCATCTTTCGCTTTAATGTGAAGTTCGATTTGTTTGCTCATTGGCACATTTAACTCTGAACGTGTATTACGAACCGAACGAATAATGTCTTTTAATAGGTTGAAATCAGCTACAGCATGTTTAAACATTAATTGCTCTTGCTTTTCTGGCCAAGCTGCAACAGTAATTGATTCGCCATCATGCGGCAAATGTTGCCATATTTCCTCGGTAATAAACGGCATTAATGGGTGTAATAGGCGAAGTGTTTGATCTAACACATAAGCGAGTACAGAGCGTGTTGTTTTCTTCGCTTCTTCGTTATCACCGTAAAGTGGCAGTTTCGCCATTTCAATGTACCAGTCACAGAAATCGTCCCAAATAAAGTTATAAAGGACACGGCCTACTTCACCGAATTCATACGCTTCTGTTAAGCGTGTAACCGATTCAATCGTTTCTTGAAGTCGTGTTAGGATCCACTGATCGGCAACTGATTTTTCACCAGAAAGATCAATTTCCTCATATTTCAATCCGTTCATATTCATTAAGGCAAAACGAGATGCATTCCAGATTTTATTAGCAAAGTTCCAAGTCGACTCGACTTTTTCCCAATAGAAACGTAAGTCATTTCCTGGAGAGCTTCCTGTCGCAAGGAAGAAACGAAGTGCATCTGCTCCGTACTTGTCGATTACATCCATTGGATCAACACCGTTACCAAGTGATTTACTCATCTTACGTCCTTGTGAGTCACGAACAAGTCCATGGATGAGTACATCTTTAAATGGCCGCTCATCTGTGAATTCAAGACCTTGAAAAATCATACGTGCCACCCAGAAGTAAATGATATCGTATCCAGTAACCAGTACATCGGTTGAATAGTAACGTTTGAAGTCTGCGCTATCTGTGTCCGGCCAGCCCATCGTTGAAAACGGCCATAATGCAGATGAGAACCATGTATCTAATACGTCTTGATCTTGCTCCCAGTTTTCAATGTCTGCTGGTGCTTCATGACCAACATACACTTCACCTGTTTCTTTATGATACCAAGCCGGAATTCGATGTCCCCACCATAATTGACGAGAAATACACCAGTCACGGATGTTTTCAATCCAGTGAAGATATGTTTTTTCAAAGCGTTCCGGAACAAAGTTTACTTTTCCTTCAGACTTTTGCAGTTCAATGGCCGCTTCAGCTAATGGCTCCATTTTAACAAACCATTGGGTTGAAAGGTAAGGCTCGACAACAGCCCCGCTGCGCTCTGAGTGGCCAACAGAGTGTGTATGCTCTTCAATTTTGAAAAGAACGCCCATATCTTGAAGGTCTTTAACGATTTGCTTACGGCACTCGAAACGATCCATTCCTTGGTATTTATCTGCATTTTCATTCATTTTACCGTCTTCAGACATAACGAGTACGCGCTCTAGATTATGACGGTTTCCAATTTCAAAGTCATTCGGGTCATGTGCTGGTGTAATTTTTACTGCACCTGAACCAAATTCCATATCAACGTAGTCATCGCCGACAATTTCAATTTCACGGCCCACGATTGGCAGTCTTACTTTTTTGCCGATTAAATGCTTATAACGATCATCTTCTGGATGAACTGCAACCGCTGTATCTCCTAGCATTGTTTCTGGACGTGTTGTTGCCACTTCAATATAGCCGCTTCCATCGACAAGTGGGTATTTCATATGGTAGAACCCACCTTGTACGTCTTTATAAATAACTTCAATATCGGATAAGGCTGTCTTTGTTTGCGGGTCCCAGTTAATAATGTACTCCCCGCGGTAGATTAAACCTTTTTCATATAAGCGAACAAATACTTCACGAACCGCTTTAGATAAACCTTCATCTAGTGTGAAACGCTCACGAGAGTAATCTAGGGCTAGTCCAAGCTTTGACCATTGCTGGCGAATATGTGAAGCATACTCTTCTTTCCATTCCCATGATTTTTCTAAGAACTTTTCACGACCTAAATCGTAACGGCTCAGTCCTTCTTCACGAAGTTTGCCTTCTACTTTAGCTTGAGTTGCGATCCCAGCATGGTCCATACCTGGCAACCAAAGAGCATCGTATCCTTGCATTCGTTTCGTACGAATTAAAATATCTTGTAAAGTGGTATCCCAAGCGTGACCTAAATGAAGCTTTCCAGTTACGTTTGGCGGTGGAATGACGATCGTATACGGTTCCTTTGCTTCATCCCCTGTTGCTTCAAAAAACTTTCCATTGACCCAAAATGGGTACCATTTCGCTTCTGTATCTTGTGGGCTGTACTTCGTTGGCATTGTTAAATCTTGATTTTCCATTTTTGTGACCTCCTTTATGTATAAAAAGAATTGGCTATTCCCTGCTTTAAATGAGTTCAAGCCTTGTTTACTTCTGTTTCTTACAGTCGGCAACTGAAGCAATGACACAATTACCATAAATGCCGTAAAACATCAAAAAACTCCCTCCACCTCAAAGGACGAAGAGAGTTGTATTCGCGGTACCACCTTTGTTTGCAAGCTAAAAAAGCTTACACACTTCATTCAGGTAACGGCATCTGCCGACTCGATCTACTAGTAACTAATGATAGAAGTACTTTCCGTTTGTTCCTTTGTAAACGGATGATACTTTCACTTCGTCTCGTTCAAAAGAGCTGCTCAAGGGTGACGTTCAATTCATACGTCCTGAAAAATCTCTCAGCAACTGATTTTTCTCTCTGAAGGGTTCTGAACCTACTCTTCCCTGTCTAAGCATTTATGTATATGGATGTTAAAACATCGGGTTCTGCATATTATTCTACCTTTTTCGATACTTTTTCGTCAATAAAAGCATCGCCAATTTTTTCTTTTTTTATGCATGGGCTCTTGATTTCACATGAATGCAGCCTATGCATATGTATATAGAGAGACTGTTCTCAGGAAGGAGCCTCGATATGCCAAAGCGATATAAGCGTTTTCGACCACCTCTATGGTTAGTAAAACTACGTTTAATGCTCATACAGATTTTGTTTCCACTTCTATGCTTTCAGTTTATCCGAACCTTGCTTTTTCCAACATCCTTTGATGTCATTTTACTAGCTTTAATGGCTCTTTTATATGGATTATTTTTCGCCGGAATTATTTAAGGTTAACGATACCGTGTCAAAGTGGAAATGCAACTATATAAAAGGCTGTCCCATTTGTTTGTGTAAAGCCCCCTAAGCCTATCTAGATATAAAGAAAACTAGCTTTTCATCTCTTTATATCTCTAGGCGAGGAGCTTAGACACTTTTGGGACAGCCTTTTATTGTTGTTCAAATTGTGGCGTTTGGTCTTCTTGTTTTATTAAATAGCCTTTTAACCGTTGCACTTTTCGCATCATATGAAAGCGTTTCTCTAACCTTTGGACATGATAGATTTCAGGTTTATCTTGGTTTTGTTGCAAGTAGAGCTGCAATGAAAATAACACAGGTTCTGGGAAGCATAAATAGCCAAATAATAACTCTTTTTCTTCATCTAGTAATGAGATGTTTCGGTCATACGTACCAAACCATCGAACCATTTCTTCTTCATCCCAAAGGTTATAACCAAATGATTGCCGGCAGAATAAGGCCAGATCGCGGGCAGGTGTATCCATTGATGCTCGTTCAAAGTTATATAGAATAGGCTCTCCACTTGCATTAAATATTGTATGCTTTCTTGATGCTTTGCCGTGACATAAAACCGTTCGATACCTACCTTTTTCAACACAAATATCATACCAGTTTTTCAAGTGACGCTTGGCATCTTCGACCATTAATAACATTTGGTGAACATGCGTTAAATAGGTTAATTGAAAGGGAGATATATATGTTTTTCCTTCAGCCTCATCGGCAAAACGTTCCAAATCTAACCGACGCATATCCCATCGTCTTAATAACGATTGATAAGCTTCATCAATTGTTTCTTTTGGATAGTCGTCGGTTTTCGCAGTTAGTCGATGAATAATACCGAGTTGGTCAATGATTTTTGCTTCTCTAGACGTCCGTCCCTGATACGGTTCCTCTTCAACCCACGGCATTAAATAGTAGGTTCTATCGTCTGTGGAAAGGACATATTCTCCATACTTCGTAGGCAAAATGGGAATCAATTGACGATAGCCTAACCGATCTAATTTTCGCATCACTTGAACGAACAGCTCGCCTTGCTGACGATTCATATGAGCTTCTTTCAAGGCAAACATCCCACGATTTGTTTGTACTTGTTTGACTTTCCCCCAACTCTCAATATGCTCAGGAAATAAATCGTAATGAAACAGGATAGGCGCATAACGATCTAGGATAGACCGACTAGTCATGTGGCCACCTTCTTTCTATCTTCTTTTACCCAATTGATCAGGGTCAAAACGAGTTGCCGGCGGTCGTTCCATTCTTTTTGGAACGTTGAAAAATGAATTTCGGTCTCTTCCTTTTCTTCACTTTGCTGAAGAAGTTTCATTGCATGAACTAACTCCCAGGGCAGCCATGCCTCTGCAAGCAATTCATTACCATACATCTGCCGGAACGGAATTTGCTCCTCAATTTCATTTAACAGTTTGACTAGCGATTCTTCTCCATTTTCACCCACCCATTGTTGTAAAAAGTGAGTTAAACTAACAAAACCGTATTCCGGTGCTTCTGCTGTGCCTTGCCAAACAAACAATTCATATATTTTCTTTGCTTGGGTAGTAGACGAGACCTTGTCCATTATAGGAAGTCTTTTTTCTTTACTTTTTTTCCTCAATTCTAGTGCTTTATGTTTTCTGCGCATCGCCTCTTGAATACAAGATTGTAAAATATTTCGCTTTTTTTCATCGAGCAGCGTTGTTTTAGAGACCCATACTTTCCATTCTGAAGTCGACGGAAACTCACGTTTAGCTGCGGAAATACGATTATCTTTTGTTGCCGTACCGAATTCAATCATTCGAGCGATAAAATGGGCCCACTTTTGTTCATAGTCTTTTGTTGGATACGGATCAATAATATCATCGTGTACGGTTAACCAACCTTCTTCTAACTTAATGGCTTTTTTCTTATCTTTTGTTTGCAACATCCGATCGGTCAATTGATACGGATTTCGGCTGCATTTTTCACGCCATTCCTGGTGCCAGTTTAACAATGCTTCGTCATGCCAGATCCGATATCTTTTTCGTCCTTGGCTCGTATCAATTATTCCTTCGTCTAATTGAGATTTCACTTCAAACGGATAATTTTCTTTAATTAATGGGAGAATATCCATACTTGTTTTCTCCTTTTTTTATAGATGGAGGGCAACTCATTAGTACTTGTTGCCTCACAACGATGATCGATGAGGAAGTTCAATTTCTCCTTATCTATCATTGTGAGGTGTTTAGCACTTTGCTAATGAGTCACCCTCCTCGTTTTCATATTAACGCTTAGAGCCTACTGGAATGTACAAGATTTGCCCTTCTTCTACTCGCTCTTCATTTAATCGGTTGACTCGAACAATTTGACTCGTTGATAGTTCATAGCGTTCTGCAATTGTATCTAATGACTCATTTTCTTGAATGATGCACATCTTTAATTTTGAAAATTGTTCTTCGCCGTCTGCTAGCATTTTCGTTAAGTAGAGCGCATTTTCATCGGTTCTCGATTTTGGAGCTTTTACAGCTTCTGCAGCCGGATCATCTTGATCATGTACTGCAACTTCTTCCTCTACTTCTACTGCAGCAGGTGGTCGCTCAGATAACTTTTTCAACGGTGCAAAGTTGATTTTTGTTCCCTCTTCTTCTTCACGGCCGGCAGGATCTTCTGCGGCTTGAAGTGCTCCTACTTTTTCTACTGCTTCTAATGCTTCTTCTTTTTCTACTTCTTCTACCGATTCTACTCGTTCTTCTTCCTCAACAGTTTCCTGCTCAAAGCTAGTTGCTTGTTCTGAAGAGCGTTGATTGTTCGGAACAAGATTGTCAATTGGGTTTCTTTCTTCAGGTTCAATCACTTCAGGACGAGCTTCAAAGTTCAGTTCTGGTGATTGTTTCGGTATTACAGGTTCTTGATTTTGTATCGGCTCGCTACCCTCTACTTCAAATTTTGGTGTTTCATATTGTTGTTCATATTCAGGCTCTTCCATTGCTGGAACGAGTTCCTTTGCTTCTACTACAGGTTCTTCTGCTTTGGGCTCCTGTACCGCCTGTTTTCTCGCTTCAAAAGAAAATGACGGGAACGGTTGAAGCGATGGTGGCTTCTCTATTTCAGGCAATTCTTCTGAGAAAGAAGGATTTTGCGGGATTGACGGATGATCCACATTAGACGTTGCTTCTGTATAATAGGATTCTCGCTCCTCCCTTTCAAGCGTTGCCTCTGAATAAGACGGCTCTGAATAAAGCTCTGAATAAGATGAATCTGGTGAATACGATGGTCGCTTCACTTCTTGCTGTTGAGTACTCATCCCGCTGATTGCCACATCTGCTGTTAGTTGCAGACAACTTTTTTCTGGAAGATCGTAATCAAATGTCTCCACTTGTACGTAAACATCATCAATGTTTTGAATACGGCTTAACGGGATTGTCACATCAATTGGGAAGAAGTGTTTAATTTCACCGACGTTCTGTTCATTCAAGGTGACTTCTTCAAATGAACGAAACGCAGCAACTTCTCCCTCTCCTGTGTTTTCAGGATCATTTTGCACAGGGCGGTATTCTCCGAGTAAACGGAGACCACCTTTAATAACTACATGGTCGTTCTTTTCTTCAATGCGGATTTCGGGATCTAATGACATTGAAAGTATTTCTGCAACTTCTTGCCCTTTATTTAACCACACCGATTCCTCAATGGAAAATGACAGTTTAGATGGATGATCTTGTGTCATGGACGTTCCTCCTTGTTTCAAAAAAGTTTACCCCCAGTTACGCTCATGCTCTGTACATTAAACTGTATGACAAGACCTTCCTCGTTATGAAAAGAATTTTAAAAAATGCTAAAAAATTAGTTTTACGAGCAAATTAAAATGATTTATAGACGATTGTTCGTTATGATCCTCCTTAGTCCGGAGGATGTTACTAGTTTATTGTTATTTTTAAAAATTAGAATGGTATGATTAGAGTTAGGGGGAGGGGTTGTGCGTTTGTTAAATGGGTTGCTTTTAGCAGTTAGAAATATCGGGGAACGGCTGTATTGACCTGAATTCGTTCCCTTATGATGTGGCTTATGATGTGGTTATTTCAGGGTGCGGGCTCTCTTCGCTTCCTTTAGTTCCCGTATCATCTGATTTTACAGGAGCTCGGGCTCTATTTCATCATCATCAAACTAATAAAAGCTCAGACCAATTAGTCTGAGCCTTTATAGCACTATGTGATGTAATCAAAAGATAGAGAGATTACTTCAGTTTTGAAAATGCGATCTCTGCTGCTGCAATCGTGTCATCAATGTCTTTTTCAGTATGCTTTGTTGATAAGAACATACCTTCAAACTGTGATGGCGGTAGAGAAATGCCTTGGTGCAGCATCTCTTTAAAATAAGCTGCAAAGAAATCTAAATTCGATGTTGATGCGGATGCAAAGTCTTTGACAGGTTGATCTGTAAAGAAGAAACCGACCATTGAGCCTGCCAGGCTTGTTGTATGAGGAATGCCATGCTTCGTTGCTGCAGCCGATAAACCTTCTGCTAAACGCTTTCCAAGACGGTCAAACTCCTCATAATGTTCTGGTTTAAGCTGTGATAGTGTTTCATATCCAGCGGTCATCGCAAGCGGGTTACCTGACAGTGTCCCTGCTTGATAAATTGGACCAGCTGGCGCGATTTGCTCCATAATTTCACGACGCCCGCCGTAAGCACCAACTGGTAAACCTCCACCGATTACTTTTCCAAGGCATGTTAAGTCAGGTGTTACTCCAAACTCTCCTTGCGCACAGTTATAACCGACACGGAAGCCTGTCATGACTTCATCAAAAATCAGTAAGCTGCCGTGAGCATGAGTGATTTCGCGAACGGCTTCAAGGAAGCCTGGCTCCGGACGAACGACACCCATATTCCCAGCAACAGGTTCTAAAATAACAGCGGCAACATCATCGCCAAATTTTTCGTAAGCTAGTTTTAAACTTTCTATATCATTATAAGGAACGGTTAGCGTATTTTGAGCGACAGATTCAGGAACTCCTGGACTATCCGGCAATCCAAGTGTCGCAACACCAGAACCTGCTTTAATTAATAAAGAATCACCGTGGCCGTGGTAGCAACCTTCAAATTTAATGATCTTATTGCGCCCCGTATAGCCACGTGCTAAACGTAAAGCACTCATTGTTGCCTCTGTTCCTGAGTTCACCATACGAACGACTTCAATTGAAGGAACACGATCGATAACGAGCTTGGCAAGTTTTGTTTCTAACTCACTTGGTGCCCCGAAGCTTGTTCCTTTTTCAACCGATTTCTTTAAAGCTTCTACCACTTGCTCATCGGCGTGTCCTAAAATAAGTGGTCCCCATGATAAGACATAGTCAATGTACTCATTTCCATCGATATCATAAATACGTGCCTCTTCTCCTCGTTCCATGAAAACAGGATCCATCTTCACGGATTTAAAGGCACGAACGGGACTATTTACTCCACCTGGCATGACTGGTTTTGCTTCTGAAAATGCGGCTTGCGATTTTTCATAGGTTCTCAACTGCTTCACCTCTATCGTTTATTTTTCATTCAACCAACGTACAACATCTTTTGCAAAGTACGTTAATATTAAATCTGCACCGGCACGTTTCATACTCATTAATGTTTCAAGAACAACACTTTTTTCATCAATCCAACCGTTTTGAGCAGCTGCTTTGATCATTGAATACTCACCGCTGACGTTGTATGCAACGACAGGAGCACCTGAAAAATCTTTCACTTCACGGATTATATCTAAATACGATAGTGCTGGTTTAACAATAAGGAAGTCTGCTCCTTCATTCATATCTGACTCCGCTTCACGAAGTGCTTCTAAACGATTGGCAGGATCCATTTGATACGTTTTGCGGTCACCGAATTTAGGCGAAGAATGAGCTGCATCACGGAATGGTCCGTAATAGCTAGATGCATATTTTACGGCATACGACATAATCGGTACATCGTGATAGCCTGCTTCATCTAAACCGTGACGGATTGCTGCTACAAATCCATCCATCATATTGGAAGGGGCAATAATATCAGCACCGGCTTTCGCTTGAGACACAGCTGTTTTCGCTAATAATTCTAGAGTAGGATCATTTAATACTTTTCCTTCCTCAATGACACCACAATGGCCATGATCCGTAAACTGACATAAACACGTATCTGCGATAACCGTTAGATCAGAGTGCACTTCTTTAATTTGTCTAATCGCTTTCTGAACAATTCCATGTTCGCAATAAGCAGATGACCCTACATCATCTTTATCATTTGGTACACCAAACACAATAATGGCTGGAATACCTAAATCAACAACTTCATTTACTTCTTCATTTAATAGGTCAAGTGACAGTTGAAATACACCTGGCATCGAAGGGACTTCATGACGTACTTGTTCTCCTTCCGTCACAAAGATTGGGTAGATTAAATCTTCTTTATGTAAATGTGTTTCTCTCACCATTGAACGAATCGATGCCGTTCCTCTAAGTCTACGGTGACGACTGAAATGTAATTCAGACATGTTTGGGCCTCCCTTTATGTTCGATCATTTCTTGGATCATACCTTCAGTAGTAAATTCCTTTGCTACTAACAGCGGTTGCAAGTTCCACTGTTCCGCTGCTTGCGCCGTTATTGGACCGATACAGACAAAAGTCATCTGTTCATCTAACGTTAAATTGTTCTTATTGACCATGTTTATGAAATGTTGGACAGTCGACGGACTTGTAAAGGTTAGATAGTCGAGTTTCTGTTTCGTTAGCATATGTACTAGATTGTCTTCTACTTCTTGGTTTTCCACCGTTTCATAAACGGTTACTTCTTCAACAGAAAAGCCATCTTCCTTTAGGCCCTCATAAAGTACATCACGGGACAGATTACCTTTCACAAGTAAGATGCGACTTTCTTTTTTCAAGTTCGTCTGAAGTTTTTCTAACAAACTTTCTGCGACAAATTGATCAGGAAGCAGAGAAGCCTTTACCCCATAAGATTGAAGAACTTCTTCTGTCTTTGTTCCGACAACTGCAATCTGTTTTGTCTTTAAATCTGACCACTTGTCCATCTCTTCGATTTCATTTATAAAAAAATGTACGCCATTTGCACTCGTAATCACGAGCCAATCGTATGTATGTAAATGAGACAATACGTTTTGAATATGTTGTTTGTCTTTAGGTGATTGAAACGCAAGGAGCGGGACGGCAACTGCAATCCCTCCTTGAGCTTCTATCTTCTTTATAAACGAACGAGACTGCTCCTTAGCTCTCGTTACTCCGATCGTAACACCAGCAAGAGGAAGCGCAGTCATCATTATAGATCTAACTCTTTCTTCACTTGAGTTAAAATTTCTTTCGCACCTTTGTCGAGGAGCTTTTGGGCAGCTAATTCACCAAGGTCTTGAGGATCACTTCCAGTTAACGTTTCGTGTAAAATCGTTTTTCCATCTGGTGAACCAACTAGAGCAGTGATCTTTACATCATGATTGTCTTCAAGTGTTGCATACGCCGCGATTGGTACCTGGCACCCACCTTCAATTTTATGAAGGAATGCGCGTTCTGCAGCTACTGTACGAGCTGTTTCGTCATGATTTAAATGTTGTAAAATAGTAATGACTTCTGGATCGTCTGAGCGACATTCAATTCCTAATGCGCCTTGACCAACTGCAGGAATACAAACTTCGGGCTCTAAATATTCAGTAACAACATCATCAGACCACCCCATACGTTGAAGGCCTGCAGCAGCTAAAATAATCGCATCAAAGTTTTCTTCTTTTAACTTACGAAGTCTTGTATCAATATTTCCACGGATCCATTGAATTTCAAGGTCCGGTCGGCTCGCTAAAATTTGTGCAGAACGACGTAAACTGCTCGTTCCTACGATTGAACCGGCAGGAAGATCAGCTAATTTTACATGATCATTTGAAATGAACGCATCACGAGGATCTACTCGCTCAGTCACAGCTGCTAAAGTGAAGCCTTCCGGTAATTCTGAAGGAACATCCTTCATGCTATGAACCGCAATGTCAATTTCTTTATCGCTCATTGCTTGTTCAATTTCTTTAACAAATAACCCTTTTCCCCCTACTTTTGAGAGAGTAACATCAAGAATTTGGTCACCTTTTGTCACAATTTTTTTGACTTCAAACTCATTTGGGACTCCTGCCTTTTTTAATTGGTCAATCACCCAATTCGTTTGAGTTAATGCTAGTTGACTCTTTCTTGACCCGATTACTATTTTTCTCATTCGTATCCTCCAATTGTGTGTTCGTTTTTTCTATACACATTATACTGAATTTAATACCATAGATGAAAGTTTGAGAAACTACTGGATAAAAAGTAGTTAATTAATACAAGTAAAAATGTTGCGATATTTGTTAATGCCATTAGGTAACCTTTCGCATTTTTTACAGTCCGTTGGTACAAGTAATAGCCATACATCGCTAAAACGATGAGTGAACTGATTACTTTGGAATCAAGCCATGGAAGTTCCCCGAATTGGATAGATGCCCATATAAATCCGAGAATAATACCTAAAAGTAATAATGGAAAGGCAAATAAAGCACTAAAATAGGAAAGTTTATCAAGCTTGGCAAGGTTCCCAAACCGTACGAGTCGTTTTCCCCATAGTTTTCGCTTTAACATTTGGTGTTGGATGACATACATTGAGGCAAAAGCAAATGATAATGTAAAAGCGGCATATGAAAGTAAAATGAGTATGACATGAATAATTAAAAGTTCAGAAATTAGTAGTTGTGAAAGTTCTTCGGGAATATCCCCCGTCGGTGTAAACACACTGAGTGACATTAAAATAAATCCGACTACATTTGTAAAAAGGACCAGAAAATCTACCCGATAACGCCAGTTAATAATGAGTGAGAACGTGACGAGCAGCCATGCGTAAAAAAATAGTCCCTCAAACGGTGTAAGAACTGGGAAGCGATTGACTTCTAACATTCGTAAAATAAAAAAAGAGGTTTGTAAAACCCAGACAATAGAAAGCAACCAGAAGGCCATTTGGTTGACCTTCCGGTTGTTTTGTATGAAATCAAAAAAGTATCCGAGGACACTTAAACTATATAAAATAACCGTTAAAAGATACATCCAATTTAAACTGTTCAAACGAAAACTCCTCCTTAGGAGCGTACGGCAACACCTTTTACGTTTGTAAATTGTACAGTTTCAGCTTTTTGTTTATCCCACTGAAGTTCAGCCATTTCAATTCGAAGCTTTTCTTGTTCTTTTACCTTTTGTTCGGCTAACTCTTCTTCTAGAGCAAAAATCTTCGTAAACAATTCAAGTGAACGCTGTGCATCTTCTTCTGCAGCTAGTTCTTTTACTCTTGTAATTGGTTCTTTTAACAACTGATTGACAATACTCTTCGTATGTTTACTTAGTACCTTTTTATCACGATCAGTTAAATCTGGCAGCTTGCGAACGAGACTGTCCATCGTGTCAGCTTGAATAGTTAACGCTTTTGTACGTAAAGCAGAAATAAGAGGCACAACACCTAATGTGTTCAGCCAGTTATTAAACTCAACGATTTCTTCTTCAATCATAAGTTCAATCTTTTCTGCTTCTTTTTTACGCTCTGCTAAATTAGCTTGTACGATTCCTTCTAGATCGTCAATATCATATAAATAAATATCATCGAAATCTGCTAGGGCTGGATCTAGATCACGTGGTACTGCTATATCAACCATAAAGAGCGGGCGTCCTTTTCTCTTCTTCATTGCTTGTTTCGCAATCGCTGGCGTAATGACATAGTCTCTAGCACCTGTTGAACTTATTAAAATATCAGCATCAATGAGTGCGTCTGCTAATTGCTCCATTGGACGAGATGTTCCTAAGAAGCGCTTGGCTAGTTCTGCAGCCTTTGCTTCCGTGCGGTTAATGACTGTAATCTTACTCGCACCGTTTGCATGTAAGTGTTTTGCCGTTAATTCACTCATCTTTCCTGCACCCAGAATTAACACATGCTTGTCTTGAAAATCACCAAATATATTTTTACCTAACTCAACAGCAGCATAACTAACAGACACTGCGTTATTACCGATCTCAGTCTCCGAATGAGCACGTTTCGCCAGTGTCACTGCTTGTTTAAATAGGTGATTAAAAATCGTTCCCGTCGCCCCATTTTCTTGAGCTAGTAAAAAGCTATCTTTGATTTGTCCTAGTATTTGCGTTTCTCCTAGAACCATTGAATCTAAACCACAGGTTACTCGTAAAAGATGTTCTATTGCATGCTCATCTTCACGTATATCTAAATAGCTTGTAAATTCTTCACGAGCTAAGTTAAACCATTCTGAAAGAAAGACTTTTGTAAAGTGACGACCTGTATGCAGTTGATCTGATACTACATAAATTTCTGTCCGGTTACAGGTAGACACAATCGTACATTCTAAGATACTCTTCATATTACGTAACTTATGAAGCGCCTGTGGTAGTTCTCCCGCTGGAAAGGCAAAGCGTTCACGAATTTCTACAGGTGCTGATTTATAATTTAATCCGACAACTAAAATATGCATGGTAAAGCTTCACCCCCACTACATCCAATCTATTTATTATCGGGATATCTCTCTCTTTTCCGACATACTCTGTCCTCATTATAACATGGTTTTTTTTCTATACAAAAAAAAATTGTGAACAGATCATGAAAGCGTGTGATATCATGTTGGTATTGTCTTGGTTTTCCTGGCAGATGTTATTGTTTATAGTAAAAACTTGTAAACAGGAATATATATGTAGCATATCCATCTACGTGAGAATATATGAAAGGATACGATAATTTAATGAAAAAACAAGGAATTTTCCCTGGAATTTTATTTATCGGTGTTGGAGCCTACTTTCTTCTTCAACAATTTGACCTTCCTTTTGCTAATCAATTATTAACTTGGCCTTCAATTCTATTAATCATCGGGATTGCGTTTTTATTTCAATCGTATTTAGGGCACGATTCGGGTGCAATCTTTCCAGGTGCTCTTCTCCTAGGATTAGGTGTTCATTTTCATGCGATTGTTATGTTTTCCGGTTGGCCGCAACATTGGGCGATGTTTACGTTAATTGTCGGTCTTGCCTTTATGCTTTTATACTTCAGAACGAAAAGAGATGGCCTTGTTCCAGCTATTATTCTTTTTATCGTTTCTGGGTTCGGCTTTTTCTCTTCTGACTTGATGAAGTGGCTTGGATCTTTCTTAGATGTGTTTGAAGGGTTTTGGCCCTTGTTATTAATTGCGTTAGGGCTCTATCTTATTTTCCGAAAAAAATAAGTGCATAAGTGTTTTTTTATATGGCTCTTTTCTAAAAGATTGTTGCTTTTTACTATTGGACAGTTAACTAAGCGAAAGCATGGTTCTTCACGCTTTAGCGCATTAGAAAAACCCCACTAGATGACTAATGGGGTTTTTCTGCTTACTTTTTCATATAAGCTAAGATCGTATTCCAGGCTTCCTCTTTTCCTTGAGCTGTTTCTGCGGAAAAGACGATTAAAGGGTCTTCTTTATCTTTATTTAGTACTTCTCTAATAATTTTACAATGTTTATCCCATTTTCCTTTAGGGATTTTATCAGCTTTCGTTGCAATAAGAATTACCGGAATTTCATAGTGCTTGAGCCACTCGTACATCGCCCGGTCATCTTTAGATGGTTCATGACGAATATCAATAATTTGAAGAACCGCTTTTAGTTGATCTCTATTTTGAATGTACGTTTCAATCATTTTGCCCCAAGCTTCACGTTCCGTTTTGGATACTTTGGCAAAACCATAACCTGGCACGTCGACAAAATAGAGCATCTCATTAATGAGATAAAAGTTTAACGTTTGGGTTTTACCGGGACGTTGTGATGTTCTCGCTAACTTCTTACGATTTAACATTTTATTGATGAACGATGATTTTCCAACGTTCGAGCGACCTGCAAGACCAAACTCAGGTAAACCTGTCGTTGGATACTGTTCTGGTTTTACGGCTACCGTTCCTAACTCTGCTTTTGTTACTTTCATTTTTGTTTACTCTCTCCCAACGCTACTTTGAGGACTTCATCTAAATGCGAAACAGGTATAAAGGTCAGTTCGTCACGCACACTTTTCGGGATGTCCTCTAAATCTTTTTCATTATCTTTCGGCATAATAATCGTTGTTAAACCAGCACGGTGTGCACTCATCGATTTTTCTTTTAGTCCACCAATAGGTAAAACTCGACCTCGTAGTGTAATTTCTCCGGTCATACCGACTTCTTTCTTAACGGGTCGCCCTGTTAAAGCGGAAACGAGAGCGGTTGCCATCGTAATCCCAGCGGAAGGTCCATCTTTTGGAGTCGCTCCTTCAGGTACGTGGATATGAATATCGTTTTTCTCATGGAAACTCGGGTCGACTTCAAGCTCCTCAGAACGTGAGCGAATATAACTAAATGCAGCTTGCGCTGATTCTTTCATAACGTCACCCAGTTTGCCAGTTAAGATTAACTTCCCTTTTCCTTGGACGACAGACACTTCGATGGATAACGTGTCTCCCCCAACTGTTGTGTAAGCAAGCCCAGTAGCTGCGCCGACTTGGTCTTCTTCCTCCGCAAGTCCATAACGGAATTTCGGTTTCCCAAGCATATCTTCAACTGTTTTATCTGTAACGACTACACGTTTCTTCTCACCTGATACTAACAGTTTTGCAGCTTTACGGCATAATGTGGCCATTTGACGTTCGAGATTACGTACTCCTGCTTCTCGAGTGTAGTAACGAATGACTTTTAATAATGCATCGTCTTTTACTTGAAGCTTTCCTTTTGTCATACCATGTTCTTTCATTTGCTTAGGTAACAAATAATTACTAGCAATGTGCTGCTTTTCTAGTTCAGTATACCCGGGGATAGAAATAATCTCCATTCGGTCTAATAACGGGCCTGGGATCGTACCGATATTATTAGCTGTTGTTACAAACATGACTTTGGATAGATCATATGGTTCTTCGATAAAGTGATCACTAAACGTATTGTTTTGTTCTGGATCTAATACTTCTAATAAAGCAGCTGAAGGGTCACCACGGAAATCGGAAGCCATTTTATCAATTTCATCTAATAAGAAAACAGGGTTAATGGAACCTGCTTTTTTCATTCCTTGGATGACTCGACCTGGCATAGCTCCAACATACGTACGTCTGTGCCCGCGAATTTCTGCCTCATCTCGAACACCACCAAGTGATATACGAACAAACTCACGATTAAGTGACCTAGCAATCGACCTTGCTAATGAAGTTTTACCGACACCTGGAGGCCCAGCTAAACAAAGAATTGGTCCTTTTAATGCTTTTGTTAATTGTTGAACTGCAAGATATTCAAGTACACGTTCTTTTACTTTTTCGAGCCCGTAATGATCCTCATTTAATATATCTTCCGCATGATTAATATCTAAAATATCTTCCGTTTCTCTTGTCCACGGTAGGTTTAATAACCAATCGATATAATTGCGGATTACTGAACTTTCTGCTGAGGAAGCCGGCATTTTTTCATAACGATCTAATTCTTTTAAAGCTTTCGCTTCAATACTTTCAGGCATGCCCGCCTCAAGTATTTTTTCTCTTAATGACGTTATCTCTCCAGAACGGCCTTCTTTATCGCCTAATTCTTTCTGAATCGCCTTCATTTGCTCACGAAGGTAGTATTCCTTCTGTGTTTTTTCCATCGATTTTTTGACGCGTTGACCGATCTTCTTCTCAAGGCCTAATACTTCTTGTTCATTATTCAAAATCTCAATGATCTTTGTTAATCGTTCTTTGACTGACGTCATCTCAAGAAGGTCTTGCTTTTCTGCAATTTTTAATGGTAAGTGCGATGAAATTACATCTGCAAGCCTGTCTGCTTCCGTAATGTCAGCAACTGATGCTAACGTTTCATTTGAGATTTTTTTAGATAGTTTGATGTATTGTTCAAATTGATGAAGTGTATTTCGCATTAATGCTTTTTCTTCAAGCGAGTTTTCCATATGCTCTTCTTCAAGAATAGATACCTCAACCTCAAACATTTCTTCATTATCAGTAAAGCGTTCAATCTTTGCACGGTTAAGACCTTCAACAAGAACGCGGATTGTTCCATTCGGAAGTTTTAACATCTGCTTTACTTTTGCTAATGTCCCGATAGAATAAATTTCATCTTCACCCGGTTCATCTATTGAGATTTCTTTCTGTGTAGATAGTAAGATTTCGTGATCTTCTAACATTACTTTTTCTAGCGCATTGACTGATTTCTCGCGTCCAACATCTAAGTGTAGAACCATTGTTGGAAAGACAAGCAGTCCTCGTAAAGGTAGAAGTGGAATTACTCTTGTATTATTATTATCAACCATTTTAACAGCACCTCCGACCACCATAGTTAGTCCATCAATACTATGGAGATGTTCACAATGAACGATAGGATTAGTTCCTAACTCCTAATTAAATATGTAGAAAAGTTTACCATGAATTCTTTTATACAATTCTATCCTATTGACCTTTCTTTGTCTAATTTAAGTTCATGAGCAGCATTTTGATGAATAAGAGGTTGGTGGCGATTATCCAATGGCCCAACCTCTTATTTTTTCGTTTGAGTAAAAGGTATTTTAGAGAAAAATGAGGAGCGAAACTTATCTGATTCGCTCCCATTTTTAATTGATTATTTACACAGATGCAGCTGGAGAGGAAACAGCCCCACTTGCAGGGATGACCTCTTCTTCTTCATTTTCTTTTTCTTGCAGTAATGCTATATCAAATACTTCTTGAATTGTAGTTACAGGAATGATATTGACATCTCCTAATTCTTTTAAGATTGCTTGTTCATTTTCTTTCGGGATGATAACCGTTTCTGCTCCTGCTTGGATGGCTGCTTCCACTTTAGCGACAACTCCGCCGATTGGTTTTACTGTTCCGTGAATGCCAAGTTCACCCGTCATAGCTACTTTATTGCTGACTTTAAGTTCTCTAATTGCTGAGAAAATTCCTGTAGCAATCGCGATACCTGCTGATGGACCATCAACTGGCGTTCCTCCTGGGAAGTTCACATGAATATCATAGTCACTAGTAGGTATACCCATTTTTCGTAAAACTGTAACTACATTTTCTACCGAACCTTTCGCCATACTTTTTCTTCGTATGGAGCGAGCTTGGCTCCCCGAACTTTCTTCTTCTACGATCCCAGTAACGTTGATCGTACCTTTGCCTTTTGCGACCGATATGACATTTACTTCAATTTCCATGAGAGCGCCTAGATTAGGACCGAACACTGCTAGCCCATTGACGATCCCAATTTGAGGTTCAGGATAAATTTTTCGTTCTGGTCTTGGTGACAATTGGCTCGATTGAATCACCCATTCAACGTCTGCAAGGGTAATCACTTTTCGATCTTCACCCGTTGCTATACCGGCTGCGATTTGTATAACATTTACTGCTTCGCGTCCGTTAGTTGCATATCCGCCAATTTTTTCTAAAACACCTTCATCCGCATCAAAACCAATTTTGTCGACTGACTTTTTCGCGATCGTCACGATTTCGTCTTGCGTTAGAGCTCTAAAGTAAACTTCCAAACAGCGTGATCGTAAGGCTGGCGGTAACTCTTGAGGGTTTCGTGTCGTCGCACCAATTAAACGAAAATCTGCTGGTAGTCCTTTTTGAAATATTTCATGAATGTGTCTTGGGATATTTTGATTATCTTCATTATAGTAAGCACTTTCTAAAAATACTTTCCGATCCTCAAGTACTTTTAGTAGTTTGTTTAATTGGATCGGGTGTAACTCACCAATCTCGTCAATAAATAATACCCCGCCATGAGCTTTCGTTACTGCCCCTTGTTTAGGTTGAGGGATACCGGCTTGTCCCATTGCTCCAGCTCCTTGATAAATCGGATCATGAACAGAACCGATTAAAGGGTCAGCGATACCACGTTCATCAAAACGAGCAGTTGTTCCATCTAATTCAACGAATACTGCATCTTGTTTAAACGGTGTTTTGCTATTTTTCTTTGCTTCTTCTAATACGAGTCGTGCGGCAGCTGTTTTACCGACACCTGGAGGTCCGTATACGATGACATGTTGAGGATTTGGACCACAAAGGGCAGCACGCAATGCACGGATCCCTTCTTTTTGTCCGACTATTTCATCAAAGTTTCCTGGACGAACACGCTCTGATAAAGGTTCACTTAATGTAATTGATTTTAGCTTTCGAAGATGATCCATTTCTTTACGTGACTCTCTATCCACCGACGTCTTTTGATTGCGCTGGCTCTTTAATAAATTCCAAAAATACAATCCAATAATTGTCCCGAATACCAATTGTATGAGTAGTGCAATTCCTGTCCAATTCATTCAAGTACCCCCTGTTTGTTTATGTATGACATTTTCTTTTAGTATGCTTTGATGTCTTTGGAGGTAAACGCAGAAAAACTTGCCTATTTCTGTTAATAAAAAAGAAGAGGTAAAGTTTTAAAAATTTTGGTGTCAGGCACCTTTAGTACAATAAAGAGATAAAGGTGCCTGCTACCATTAACACGGTAATGCTTTGAAGTTGTAGAGGCAGGAACCATATAGCACAAAAATAAAAAAGAAGCTGACGGGGTCAGCTTCTTTTTTATTTAGTTTATGCGCTTTCTTTTGGGACTTCGATTTCGTCGCCGTCTTTTGTGAGCAGCTTCGGCATTTGGTTATCTTCAACCGATTCTTTTGTAATAACACATTTGGCAATATCTTCTCGTGAAGGTAAGTCGAACATGACGTCTAACATGATCCCTTCAATGATTGAACGGAGACCACGTGCACCTGTTTTTCTCTCAATTGCTTTGTTTGCAATTGCACTTAGTGCGTCTTCTGTAAATTCAAGTTCAACGTCGTCCATCTCTAATAACTTTACATATTGTTTTACTAGTGCGTTCTTCGGTTTCGTTAAGATTTCAATAAGAGCTCCTTCATCCAAAGGCTCTAAGCTCGAAATTACTGGTAAACGACCAATAAATTCAGGGATTAATCCGAAACGCAATAAGTCTTCTGGAAGAACTTTTGTTAAGTACTCACCTGGTTTTAAGTCATCTTGTTTCATATCTGAACCAAAACCGATGACTTTTTTACCTAAGCGACGTTTAATAATTTGTTCAATACCATCAAACGCTCCACCACAAATAAAGAGAATATTTGTTGTATCGATTTGAATAAATTCTTGATGCGGGTGTTTTCTTCCGCCTTGTGGAGGTACACTCGCTGTAGTTCCTTCAAGAATTTTAAGTAACGCTTGTTGAACACCTTCACCAGAAACATCACGAGTAATCGATGGGTTTTCTGATTTACGTGCTACTTTATCAATTTCATCAATATAAATAATTCCTTTTTCTGCTTTCTCTACATCGTAGTCGGCAGCTTGAATTAATTTTAAGAGAATGTTTTCAACGTCTTCCCCAACATAACCTGCCTCAGTTAAAGAGGTTGCATCTGCAATTGCAAATGGTACATTTAAAATTCTCGCTAACGTTTGTGCAAGTAAGGTTTTACCACTACCTGTAGGTCCAATTAGCGCAATGTTACTTTTAGCAAGTTCAACATCTTCTGAAGATTTACCAAGAGAATTAATACGCTTATAGTGATTGTACACAGCTACGGATAGTGACTTTTTCGCACTATCTTGACCAATAACATAGTCATCTAAAATTTCACGAATCTCATGAGGCTTAGGAACTTCTTGGAATTCAACTTCTTCTTCCGTTCCCAATTCTTCTTCAACGATCTCGGTACATAACTCGATACATTCATCACATATATAAACGCCTGGTCCTGCGACTAATTTACGAACTTGATCTTGCGTTTTCCCACAAAAAGAACACTTCAATTGTCCCTTTTCGTCATTAAATTTAAACATCGTATCACCCCTTACAGAATTGTACCACTCCGATGCATCTTTCCATCATTGGCTTACCGACATCACATCACCAATTTATGAATGAGATTATCCCAATCTAAGAAAGTCACCAATCAAGTGTAGTTATTATAGAAACATTCTAATTTGCCCCAATTATGTATAGCATTGTATCACAAAATCGTAATGAAGCGTTAATAGTAAAGCTTATGTAGTGAAAGAAAAGAAATTGCCTTACAAATTGATGTCAGTAAAAATTTCTATGCTATAGTACATTCAAGATTACTGGTAAAAAATCCTCTTTCTTCTTTTACCTTTTAAAATTATGTATCGCTTATGGATGGAAACAGGAGACGTTTCTATTCATCTTGTTCAACTAAAGCGGAAATCATACTTCCATTTTCCAGTTCATATAGGTTTAATAAAACTTATATATATGTATAACATAACACATTAATTCTTAATATATGTAAAACAAGGCACGAAACTTCGCGCCTTGTCCTTTGTTATATTATTCTGCAGTTTTACTATTTTCAACAAGTAACTCTACTGCTTTTTGTACTTTTAAGTCCTCTTTAATTGCGCTTGTACCGCCTTGAGCAGCAAGTAAAGATTTAATTTCTTCTACAGAACGCTTGTACATTTCAGACATTTTCTCAAGCTCTTTTTCAACATCTTCGTCTGTTACTTCGATGTTTTCAGCTTGTGCAATTGCCTCTAATGTTAAGTTAACTTTTACACGCTTCTCAGCATCTACCTTGAACTGTTCGCGCATACCCGCTTCGTCAGTACCAGTGAATTGAGCATACATTTCAAGGTTCATTCCTTGCATCTGTAGACGTTGTCCAAATTCTTGAAGCATGCGGTCTGTTTCCGTTTCAACCATTGCAGCCGGGATATCAACCGTTGCGTTTTCTGCTGCTTTCTCAACAACAGTATCACGTTGTTGGTTTTCAGCTTGTTGAGCTTTAGATGTTTCTAATTTCTCTCTTAACTTTTTCTTTAAGTCTTCAAGTGTTTCTACTTCTTCATCTACATCTTTAGCAAACTCGTCGTTAAGCTCAGGAAGCTCTTTACGCTTAATTTCGTGAACTGTTGCTTTGAATGTAGCAGCTTTTCCAGCTAAGTCTGCTGAATGGTATTCTTCAGGGAAAGAAACTTCAACATCTTTTTCTTCACCAGATTTTAAACCGATTAATTGCTCTTCAAATCCTGGAATAAATTGACCAGAACCGATTTCTAGCGGATAGTTATCACCTTTTCCGCCTTCGAAAGCTTCTCCATCGATAAATCCTTCAAAGTCGATAACTGCTGTATCACCTTCACCAACAGTACCATCTTCAACAACAACAAGCTCAGCTTGACGCTCTTGAATTTGCTTTAACTCTGCATCTACATCTTCATCAGTAACTGTAGTGTCAACAGCTTCAACTTCTAAGCCTTTGTATTCACCAAGTTCTACCTCTGGTTTTACAACTACTGTCGCTTTGAAAATTAGGCTTGAACCTTTTTCCATTTGCTCGACATCGATGTCAGGACGATCTACAGGCTCAATACCTGTTTCTTGAATTGCAGCCATATAAGCTTCTGGTAATAAAATATCAAGAGCATCTTGGTATAAAGACTCTACACCAAAACGTTGCTCAAATAATGGACGAGGAATTTTCCCTTTACGGAATCCAGGTACATTTACTTTTTGACTTACTTTTTTAAATGCCTCATTTAAAGCTACATCTACTTTTTCAGCGTCAACTTCAATAGTTAAGACACCGTTGTTTCCTTCTAACTTTTCCCATTTAGCAGTCATTAATTATTTCCCTCCAACTTCAAATAACATTCATTCCGACTATTATATATACTTGACAACCACTCTATTATAACATACTAGAGAAGCATTTCAAGAAAAGTTCGATATACATTTACATCTCAACCCCTTGAAATACCTGCTCTTCCACTTCAACAATTGCATTAGCTGCCTTTACTAACTCTTGTACATTTACATTGTACAGGTCTGAGATTTCTTTTTCATCAAATTCCCCACCTAAGCTCTCAATAACCACTAAATGAACAGCCCCTGCCCATATGTTCTCATCTTGGGGCTTTGGCAGAAAGGGGACGAGTGCAAATAAATACTGCCACCATAATTGTAACACCATGTCTTTTAAGCTCGGATTTTCTTGCTCTAACTGATATGTAATAATATTAGCCACTTTTTGACCAAAAGGATTTTCAAATAGATCATTAAGTTCTTGAGGGTTTATGTTTTTGATTTGACCTAGCTTCCTGATTTCAACTTGTTCATCTATTTTCTGTTCTTTTAAGCTCTGTAAGACAAATGTTTTAAGGACTAGATCTTTTTCTTCATCTTTAAGGTATTCTAAGTATTTTCCTAAGACATGTGGATGGTTATGTTTTTTCAACTTTTGAATAGCAGCCCATTGTTTTTTTACATCAGGGTCTTCCAACAAGTCCAAAAGTTCAATCGGTGGCTCTCCCTCTTTTTCTTGGAGGTTGATCACTGTATCCTCTACAATAGGTTCATCTTCACTCATTTGACGACTAAAGTGTAATAGTTGATACAACTTCTCAGCCTGGTTTGAAGGGACTTTCCCTTCTGCTAATACAGCTTCTAGCATCGTCACAACTTCTTCGTAACATGCTAATTGTACTAGTAAAGAGACATGAACTTGTAATACATCGAAGTAGTCTCCAATCCCCTCCTGAAGCATTCGCTTACTCTCGGCTGCTGCATCATCAAGCCGACTTAATTCAATATATGTAAGAACAACTCCATAACGAGCTTGGGGGTGAATTTCATCGTATTTTAGTGCTTGTTGAAAATCGTCTAACGCATCTTTTAAACGCTTTTCTTTTAATGAACCCATTCCTTTCTCAACTAGTTTTTCAACAACTCCAGGAAATGGAATTACATTTTGTTCTTTACTTTTCGTTTCATCATTCATACGAACGCTCCACTCTTGGATTATTGATCATTTACTAATAAGTCTAACAGGTAGTAAGTTGAATTTCAAACCTTTCTATAGTAGAAACAAGTGCAAATTCTAGCTTAAAATGCGAGAGCATATTATAAGAAAACAAATAACACTCTACATACGAACTAAACATGGAAGCGGTTACAATATACCGTTCTTTTTTACCTCCTAGTTTTACGATCTAGAAGGTAATATGCTTATTTTCCCTTTTTTTGTTTTTTTTATCATTTGCAATGTAATCAAAGAGATGAAAAGCTGAGGAAACACTCCCCAGCTCAGTCTATATTAAGCATTTGCTTTTTCGAATTCAGTGATCTTATCTTCATAACGTAATGTTAATCCGATTTCATCCCAGCCGTTTAAAAGCATTTCCTTCCAATATGGATCAATTTCAAAAGAAGCTTCAAACCCGTCAGCGTCTGTAACCTTCTGCTCTTTAAGGTTTACCGTCAGTTCGTAAATATCTTTGTCTGCTTTTTCAATTAGTTCATACACTTGATTTTCATCTAAACGTATCGGTAAAATTCCATTTTTGAAGCAGTTATTGTAAAAGATATCCGCAAAGCTCGGTGAGATAACCACTTTAAATCCATAATCTTGTAATGCCCAAGGCGCATGCTCACGAGATGACCCGCACCCAAAGTTATGCGCTGCTACTAAAATGCTTGAACCTTGATTATGAAGCTGATTTAATTCAAAGTCCGGATTATCTGTACCGTCAGCATTATAACGCCAGTCAAAGAATAAAAACTTTCCAAATCCAGTACGCTCGATACGCTTTAAAAACTGTTTCGGAATGATTTGGTCCGTATCTACGTTGACACGGTTCATTCCTGCCGCTTTTCCTGTATGAACAACGATAGGTTCCATATATTCCACCTTCTTCTACTATTGATAAAGTTGATTTTATTAGAGGTTGTTCAAAATGTCCGGGAAAAATCTCTTTCGGGATAAGACCTTCGACTAAGAGCCCCACGTCCTGTGGGAACGTCGAAGTCACCACATCCTGTGGTAGCTCGTCAGCTTGCTCTTCCGCTCTTCACGTATTAAACTCATACGCTCCAGTCCTTGGAAAAGAAGATCACTTTTCCGGCGTGCGAGGTTTATGCTTACGGAGCAACAAGCTTTATGCTCAGAGACTGCGCTTCCTCGAACTTCTCGGATCTTTTTGTCCTCCTTTTGAACACATATATTAGAATTACACCTCAGCGATTTTTAGGTAAAAGATTAAACTGGGAATTTTTCTAACGTACGAACATCGACGAATTTGCCATTGATTGCTGCAGCTGCAGCCATCGCCGGACTTACAAGGTGTGTTCTCGCCCCTTTACCTTGACGCCCTTCAAAGTTACGGTTTGAAGTAGACGCACAACGCTCACCTTCAGGTACAAAGTCTGGGTTCATACTTAAACACATACTACATCCAGATTCCCGCCATTCAAAGCCAGCCTCGATAAAGATCTTATCTAACCCTTCGTCTTCAGCACGTTGTTTGATCTTTTGTGAACCCGGTACTACAATCGCGCGAACACCTTCTGCGACTTTTCTTCCTTTGGCAACTGCGGCTGCGGCACGAAGATCACTCATGCGTGAGTTCGTACATGATCCGATAAATACGTGTTGAATAGCAACTTCTGACATCTTTGTTCCAGGCTCTAATCCCATGTACTCAAGTGCTTGCTCGATTGCCTTTTTCTCTGACGTTGTTTCAACATCATCTGGACTTGGAATCGGCTGATGAATTCCAATACCTTGTGCAGGGTTTGTACCCCAAGTTACCATTGGTTGAATTTCATCCGCTTCGATTACAACAGACTTATCATATGCTGCACCTTCATCTGTCGCTAAGGCTTTCCATTTCTCAACTGCTTTATCAAACTCTTCCCCATCAGGAACATACTCGCGGCCTTTTAAATAATCATATGTCACCTGGTCTGGACTAATTAAACCAGCTTTCGCTCCAGCTTCAATTGACATATTACAGATTGTCATACGCTCTTCCATCGTCATTCCGTGGATGGCTTCCCCTGTATATTCCATGACATAACCAGTACCGAAATCTACGCCGAATTTAGAGATGATTGCTAAGATAACATCTTTTGCTGTAATTCCTTGTGAAAGACGACCGTTAACACGTACTTCTAATGTTTTCGGTTTGCTTTGCCACAATGTTTGTGTCGCTAATACATGCTCCACTTCACTCGTACCAATTCCGAATGCTAAAGCACCAAAAGCACCGTGGGTGGCTGTATGACTATCACCACAAACGATCGTTTTTCCTGGTTGTGTTAAACCAAGTTCAGGCCCAATAACATGGACAATCCCGTTGTCAGGACTCTCAATACCTGCAACCCTAATTCCAAACTCGTTACAGTTCGTTTCTAACGTTTCCATTTGCTTCTTCGCAATTGGGTCTGTAACGTTATAACGGTCGACTGTCGGCACGTTGTGATCCATTGTAGCAAACGTTAAATCAGGACGGCGGACTTTTCGACCATTGATTCGAATACCTTCAAACGCTTGCGGTGATGTAACTTCATGAACCATATGCAAATCAATATATAATAAATTCGGTTTACCCGGCTCATCTAGAACCGTATGGTTTTCCCAAATCTTTTCGATAATTGTTTTTGGTGTCATTCTCCTCTTCCTCACTTTCATATATCCATTTTGAGTTCCAAAAAGATCCAATTTCCTCACTATGGTACTCTCGGATCTTTTGCCCTCCTTTATAACCGAACTTATACGACGACTTCCCCTTTAATTAACTCAATAACTTTTGCTGTCATCTCTGTTGTTGAAAGAACTTCTTCTCCCGGATTAGCAATGTCCCCTGTACGGAAACCAGCTTCAAGTACTTCACTAATCGCTTGATCAATTGCATTCGCTTCTTCTACCATTCCGAAAGAATACTTAAGCATCATAGCGACTGAAGCAATTGTCGCAAGTGGGTTCGCTTTGTTTTGTCCTGCAATGTCAGGGGCTGAGCCGTGAATAGGTTCATATAAACCCGGTCCCCCACTGCCAATACTTGCAGATGGAAGCATCCCTAATGACCCCGTAAGCATTGAAGCTTCATCACTCAAAATATCTCCAAACATGTTCTCCGTTACAATGACATCAAACTGTTTCGGATTGCGGATTAACTGCATCGCTGCATTATCGACAAGCATATGGTCTAATTCAACATCAGGATATTCTTTTCCAACTTCAATAGCGACTTCACGCCATACACGGCTAGATTCTAAAACATTCGCTTTGTCTACTGAAGTTAACTTCTTATTACGGACTCTTGCTAATTCAAATCCCTGCTTCATAATACGTTCAATCTCACTTCGTTTATAAGCTAACGTATCTACAACAACTAGGTCATCACCTTCTTGACGACGTTCACGCGGCTCCCCGAAATATAAACCACTCGTTAATTCACGAACGATCATCAAGTCTACACCGTCAATGACTTCCCTTTTCAATGTTGAAGAATCAGCTAGACTATCATGTGCAGTTACTGGGCGTAAATTAGCAAAAAGGTCTAATTCTTTACGAATACCAAGTAACCCTTTTTCAGGTCTCATATGACCTGGAAGTGTATCCCACTTCGGTCCTCCAACCGCTCCTAGAAGGACCCCGTCACTTGTCTTACAAGCATCGACCGTCTCCTGCGGAAGTGGAGTATCGCATTCATCGATGGCAATTCCACCGATTTTTGCATCAGTATATTCAAATTCATGATTGTATTTTTTCGCAATTGCATCTAAAACTTGTAGAGCCCCTTCGATGACCTCAGGGCCAATTCCGTCACCTGGTAAAACGGTTATCTTCTTTTTCAATTCATTCAACTCCCACTCATTAAGCCTATTACAGCTTTACTTCCTGAACCGGATCTAGTTCACGTGTTCTTCTATTTAAAATACGATTTACAGCGTTAATATAAGCTCTGGCAGATGCTTCTAGTACGTCATGTGCCGTTCCACGGCCACTCGTTTCCGTTCCGTCAAAGCGAACCTTAACATAAACTTCTGCTAATGCGTCTCTTCCGCCAGTAATTGACTGAATACGGTAGTCTAATAGTTTAACTGGTGATGCAATAATACGCTCAAGCGTGTTATAAATCGCTTCAACACTACCTGAACCTGTCGCAGCTTCTTGTACGATTTCTCCGTCAGGCATTTTCATCGTAATCGTGGCTGTTGGAATATTCATTGTTCCATAGTTCACTTGTAAACTATCAACTTCGTAGTATTGAACAGCAGCACCAATCTTCTCTTCTGTCATAAGAGCAAAAATATCATCTTCTGTGATTTCTTTTTTCTTATCTGCCAGTTCTTTAAATGCTTTAAAAACTTTATTAATTTGTTCGTCTGTGGCAGTGTAACCGAGTTCTCTAATTTTGTCTTTAAATGCATGGCGGCCTGAATGCTTTCCAAGTACCATTCGATTAGATGAAACACCGACAAGTTCTGGTGTAATAATTTCATAGGTTGTTTTCTCTTTAAGTACACCATCTTGGTGAATACCAGACTCATGAGCGAATGCATTATTACCAACAACCGCTTTGTTATTCGGTACAACCATACCCGTCAGCTTACTAACTAACGAACTCGTTCGTTTTACTTCTTTTAATGTAAGGCCTGTCGCTGCTTTATAAAAATCATTACGGATATGCAGAGCTACTGCCACTTCTTCTAAAGAAGCATTTCCAGCGCGCTCGCCAATTCCATTAATCGTTCCTTCCACTTGATCTGCACCTGCTTCAATCGCTGCTAGCGAGTTAGCCGTCGCCATCCCTAAATCATCATGGCAGTGTGTGGAAAGTTTGGCTTTGTGCATATTTGGTACGTTTTCTTTTAAATAGCTAAAAATATGCGTAATTTCTTTCGGAGTGATATATCCGACTGTATCTGGGATGTTAATGACGGAAGCACCTGCATCAATAACTTGCTCAATGATACGAACTAGAAAATCTAAATCAGAACGACAAGCATCTTCAGCAGACCATTGAATTTTAGGAAACTTTTGCGCAGCATATTTTACAGAAGCAACAGCATTTTCAATCACTTGATCTGGTGTCATCCGAAGTTTATGTGTCATATGAATAGGAGATGTTGCAATAAATACGTGAATTCTTGGATCTACTCCACCTTTAAGCGCTTCCCAAGCTGCATCGATATCCGATTGAACACTTCTTGACAATCCAGTTACCGAACTGCCTTTTACGAGGTCTGCAATCGCTTTAACAGACTTAAAATCCCCAGGGGATGAAGCCGGGAACCCGGCTTCTATGATATCGACCCCTAGTCGTTCTAACTGTCTAGCAATCTCAAGTTTTTCTTCAAAGTTTAAATTGACACCTGCGGATTGCTCACCGTCTCTTAAAGTTGTATCGAATACATCAATTTTTCGCACTACCTACCACTCCTTTTGATTTGGCCTTGACGAAAGGCATCATTTCACGAAGTTCGCGACCAACCACTTCAATTGGATGTTTTTTCTCACTTTCGTTGATTGCAGTAAACTCTGGACGATTTGCTTGGTTTTCTAAGATCCAACCTTTAGCAAATTTACCAGTTTGGATATCACTTAAAATGGATTTCATAGCTTTTTTCGTATCCTCTGTTACGATTTGTGGTCCAGCAACAAAGTCACCCCATTGTGCTGTGTCAGAGATTGAATAACGCATGTACTCAAGTCCACCTTCGTACATTAAGTCAACGATAAGCTTTAATTCATGTAAACACTCAAAGTATGCAACTTCAGGTTGGTAACCTGCTTCTACTAACGTTTCGAAACCAGCTTTTACTAGAGCTGAAGTTCCTCCACAAAGTACTGCTTGCTCACCGAAAAGATCCGTTTCTGTTTCTTCTTGGAATGTTGTTTCAATAACTCCACCGCGAGCAGAACCAATTTGTTTTGCGTAAGCTAATGCAAGCTCTTTTGCTTGACCTGTCGCATCTTGATATACTGCGATTAATCCTGGTACACCAGCACCTTCAGTGAATGTACGACGTACTAAGTGTCCTGGTCCTTTTGGTGCTGCTAAGAATACATCAACATCTGCTGGTGGTTTAATTTGATTAAAATGTACATTGAAACCGTGTGCGAATACTAACGCTTTACCAGCTGTTAATTCTGGTTCGATTGACTCTTTATATACTTTCGGTTGGTTTTCATCTGGAAGAAGGATCATCACAACTTGAGCTTTTGTAGCCGCTTCTTGAACTGTAAGTACCTCAAAACCGTCATTTACCGCTTGATCCCAAGACTTCCCTGGGCGTAACCCTACAACTACACTTACTCCACTTTCACGTAAGTTTTGTGCATGAGCATGACCTTGAGAACCGTATCCGATAATTGCCACTGTTTTTCCTTGTAATACGCCTTCGTTGATATCACCGTTATAATAGATGTTTGCCATAATAAATCTCTCCTCTTTTAATGTTATTTTAGTTTTTATATTATTAATAATTAATTAATTAGCGTAATTCTGTTTGATTCAAGAGATCTTTTGGTCCCGCGCTTAAGAGCAGTTATTCCAGTACGAGCAAGGTCTTGAATTCCATATGGTTTAAGGAGGTCTAACAATGCTTCGACTTTTTCGTGATCTCCAGTAATTTCAATGGTCATATTCTCACGACTAACATCAATGATCGATGCTCTAAATGGATTGACAAGAGCACCGATTTCAGCTCTTTGTTGAGGTGTCACTCCAACTTTTATTAGTGCTAATTCTCTAGCAACGGTTTGTTCATCGGTTATGTCTCTTACCTTAAGTACATCCACTTGTTTGTTTAGCTGTTTAATAACTTGATCAATATTTCCAATCGTATCTACAACAACGACAAACGTCATTCTAGAAATTGAAGGGTTTTCTGTAATACCTACAGTAATACTTTCAATATTGAAATTACGTCTAGCAAATAAACCAGTAATTCGGTTAAGTACACCTGACGTATTATTTACAAGAGCAGTTATTGTTCGTTTCATGGTTTAATTCCCTCCATTTCATGCTGTCCTTTACCAGGAGCAATCATTGGATATACGTTTTCTATTTGAGTAACTCTAAAGTCCATTAAGACGGGACCGTCATGTGCAAGTGCTTCTTCTAATGCCCCTTTTACATCCTCAACTTTATCAACTCGCATTCCTTTTACATCGTAAGCTTCTGCTAGTTTTACAAAGTTAGGTTGTGTGTTAAATACTGAATTAGAGTAACGCTCTTCATAGAAAAGCTGCTGCCATTGACGAACCATACCGAGTGAAGAATTATTTACGATAATAATCTTGACTGGTAAGTTTAAGTCTTGAAGAATGGAAAGCTCTTGAGCTGTCATCTGAAATCCAGCGTCTCCTAAAATGGATATAACTGGTGTATTCGGTTCTGCAAATTGTGCTCCTATCGCCGCTGGGAAACCAAAGCCCATCGTTCCTAGGCCTCCAGATGTAACCCAACGATTTGGTTTATTAAACTTATAGTATTGAGCTGCCCACATTTGATGCTGACCTACATCTGTAGTAACAATCGCTTCACCATTTGATACTTCATAGATTAATTCCATTAGCTTTTGCGGCTTGATCGTTTCTCCATCTTCTTTGTACCAAAGTGGATATTCCGCTTTCATCTTGTCTAACTCAGCTAACCAAACTCCCGTTTCACCTGCTGACCCATTCTCATCTAATAGCATTTTCAATGCTGCTTTTGCATCTCCAACTACTGGAATCTGTGTTTCAATGTTTTTACCAATTTCAGCTGGATCGATGTCGATGTGAGCAATTTTTGCATTTGGTGCAAAATGTTGTAATGCCCCAGTTAATCGATCATCAAAACGTGCACCTATGCTAATGAGTAGATCACTTTGATGGATAGCCATATTTGCTGCGTATGTTCCGTGCATTCCGGCCATCCCCAAAAATAATTCATGTTCTCCAGGGAAAGCCCCAAGGCCAAGTAACGTACTTGCAACCGGAATACGCATTTTTTCAGCATATTCAAATAACTCATCGTAAGCATGTGCATGGAGAACGCCAGCACCCGATAAAATACATGGCTTTTTCGCTTCACTTACTGCTTCAGCAAGCTTTCTAATTTGCAATTTATTTGGAATGACTGTCGGTTGATAACCTGGCAAATCGACTTCTTTTTCATAATCAAATATACCTGTAGCAACCGATACATCTTTAGGTAAATCAATAAGGACTGGACCCGGTCGCCCTGTTGTTGCAATGTGGAATGCTTCCTTCATGATTCTCGGAAGGTCTTCTATCGTTCTCACTTGAAAATTATGTTTTGTAATAGGCATTGTAATACCAATCATATCTGCTTCTTGAAAGGCATCTGTTCCAATGACCGAAGTAGCAACTTGACCTGTGATTACAACAAGTGGTAACGAGTCAATCATTGCATCAGCAATTCCTGTAACTACATTTGTAGCCCCAGGGCCTGATGTCACTATACAGACTCCAGGTTTTCCTGATACTCTTGCGTACCCTTCTGCAGCGTGAATAGCTCCTTGTTCATGGCGAGCTAGAATATGACGAATACCTGATTTATAGATTTCATCATATGTTGGTAAGATTGCCCCGCCTGGATAGCCAAAGATGACATCTACACCTTCTTTAGCTAAAGCTTTAATTAACATACTAGACCCTGTTACTGGTTGCTTCTCCTCTACTACACTTAGCTCTTTGTTTCTCAACTTGGTACTCACTTTTTCTTCCTCCCTACTACCAGTTGATTTTTTATTCATACTTATAAAGATTTATATATTTTAAGAAAGAAAAAACCTTTCTTATTACCAAATAAAAAACACCTTCTCACCCCATCATGAACCTATTGGTCCTAGCAGAAGGGGTGAAAAGATGTTCTCTTTCCACGGTACCACCCTTTTTTATGACATTTTTACAAATGTCACCTCATGGACGTAAGTATCATTTGACGTCCAGTTTTAATAACGAGTGCAGTGAACACCCGACCAACCCTACTAGCTTACGTTCGAATTGGCACTCCGAGGTGAGTTCATCGAAAGGAGCATCGCCGCCTCTCAGCACAAGCGGCTCTCTGTGGATGCTGATCCTTTTCAACTACTTTTCCTCTTCAACGTTTTTATCTCTATGTTCTTTTTTTCTATTGTTTATATTTTCATAACTCCGCCAGTATTAGCGGATGTAACAAGCTTAGAATATCGAGCTAGATAACCTTTTTTAATTTTAGGCTCAGGCTCTTTCCAATTTTCTCTTCTATTGGCTAATTCCTTGTCCTCGACATTTAATGTGATGGAACGATTTATTAGATCAAGAGTAATCTTATCTCCATTTTCAACAAAAGCAATTGGTCCACCTTCAGCAGCTTCTGGACTAATATGACCGATTGAAATTCCTCTTGAAGCACCAGAAAAGCGTCCGTCTGTAATGAGAGCAACCTTTGTACCTAGACCGCGTCCAACAATCGATGAAGTCGGCGCTAGCATTTCTGGCATTCCTGGACCACCTTTAGGGCCTTCATAACGAATGACTACAACATGACCAGCTTTTACATCCCCATTATTGATCCCTTCAAGTGCTTCCTCTTGTGAGTTGTAGACAATTGCTTCACCTTCAAACACTTTAATCGAAGGATCAACTGCCCCTACTTTAATAACTCCACCATCTGGAGCTAGGTTCCCAAATAGGACGGATAATCCACCTACAGGACTATAAGGGTTATCTTTTCGGCGAATGACATCATCATTCGTAATTTCAGCATCCTTAACTGTTTCATAAATCGTTTTACCTGAAATCGTAATACGATCAGGATGAATAGCTCCTTCAATTTCACATAGTTCCTTAATAATTGCACTTACTCCTCCAGCTTTGTGAACGTCGTCCATTGAATAATCTGAGGCAGGACTAATTTTACTTAAATAAGGAACTCTTTCCGCTACTTTGTTAATATCATTTATGTTGTATTCTATTTCAGCTTCATTAGCGATGGCTAATATGTGTAATACTGTATTTGTAGAACCACCCATCGCCATATCTAACGCAAAAGCATCATCAATTGTTTCTTTCGTAATAATGTCACGCGGACGAATATCTTTTTCAATCAACGTCATCAAGTGCTTCGCAGCATCTTTAATTAACTGATGTCTACCTTCTGAAGTTGCAACTAATGTTCCATTTCCAGGTAAGGCAACACCTAGCATTTCCATTAATGTGTTCATTGAATTGGCTGTAAACATCCCTGAACAGGAACCACATGTCGGACAGGCAGATTGTTCAATCTCTAGTAATTCCTCACGCGACATACTTCCTGAAGCAAATGCTCCAACTCCTTCAAATACGGATGCTAATGATAAACTCTTTCCATCTTTCGTTTTTCCAGCTTCCATTGGTCCGCCGGAAACGAAGACTGCAGGAACATTCGTACGAACAGCTGCCATCAGCATTCCTGGTGTAATTTTGTCACAGTTTGGAATGTAGAAAACTCCATCAAACCAGTGAGCATTAATGACCGTTTCAGCTGAATCACAGATAATTTCTCTACTTGGTAAGGAGTAGCGCATTCCGATGTGTCCCATCGCAATTCCATCGTCAACACCGATCGTATTGAATTCGAACGGAATACCTCCTGCTTCTCGAATAGCTTGCTTTGCTACTTCAGCAAATTTATTCAAATGCATGTGTCCTGGAATGATATCAACGTAGGAATTACAAACACCGATAAATGGTTTATCCATGTCTTCTTCTTTTACCCCGGCTGCTCTTAGTAAGCTTCTGTGTGGGGCGCGGTCTATGCCTTTTTTAATCATATTACTTCTCATATTGTTCTCTCCCACATTAATTGTATTTTTTGCTAGTACTTTAACCTCATTATTAGCTAACTTCTACTTGAGAGTTCACTGCTGTATATACTTTTTCCCCATCTTCTACTACCTTTTTACGGAAGGCTTTGAGTAATTTATTTGTCTCTTTACCAGGCTTTCCATCACCAATGACTCTTCCGTCAACTTTTACAACTGCAATAACTTCAGCTGCCGTACCCGTTAGAAAAACTTCATCTGCTACATACACGTCATGACGTGTAAATGGCTCCTCTTTCACGTCGTATCCGAGATCTGAAGCAATGTCGATAATGGCATTTCTCGTAATTCCTTCGAGTGCCCCTACGTAGCCAGGTGGTGTAAGAATTTTATTTCCTTTAACAATGAACACATTATCTGCAGACCCTTCGGCTACGTATCCTTCATTGTTAAGCATTAATGCTTCACTAACTCCTGCTAATGATGCTTCTATTTTTACTAGAATATTATTTAAATAATTTAAAGATTTAACTTTAGGGCTTAATACATCCGGACGATTTCGTCTTGTCGGAACAGTAACTATTTCTAGACCATTTTCATAAAGTTCTTTCGGGAATAGCGTTAACTGTTCAGCAATAACGATGACGTTAGGTTTAGGGCATGAGGCTGGATCTAACCCTAAGTTACCTACTCCTCTTGAAACAACGAGGCGAATGTAAGCATCTTGTAATTGATTTACTTTTATCGTTTCAACGATGATTTGAGTTAATTCCTCAAGTGAATGAGGAATGTTAAGCATAATGGACTTCGCTGAATTATATAGACGTTCTAAATGTTCTTTTAATTGGAATATGTTACCGTCATAAACACGAATACCTTCAAATACACCATCACCGTATAAAAATCCATGATCGTATACTGAGATTTTCGCATTATGTTTTTCGACAAATTCCCCGTTTAAATAAATCCGTTGCTGACTCATACGATACACTCCTCATGATGTTATTAATTATTAGAAAATTTAGAATTCTTTTTTTAGACAAGTACTACGATTTGGACTTAACAACATGCATAAGTGTTTAATTATAAGTGCTTAAAAGTATTCATGCACTGCCTTTGTTATTAATATTATCAAACAATTTTGTATTTGAGGATTATATTACGCTTATTATTAGTGCTGGTCAACCACTTTTTCTAAAATTTTTTGACTATTTTGATTTATGAATATCATTGTATCCGCTTACATCATTACTGCATCAGGATTACGTAATTAAACACATTTTTTCTCATTAAATGAAAAGATTTTTTCTACTTTTGTAATAGGAAATGAAAGAATAGTAAAAACTAGGGTCGGTGATGATTATGTTAAAAATAAAATGGAAAACTCAAAAAGTGTTATTTCTAAAAGTCTCTCTACCGACACTAGCTACGAGAAGAAAAAAACCTCCTTATCTCGTACCCGTTAATTTAGAGGAACATAAGTGTAAAAAAGAATGTGAGCGAAAGTTATATCAAGCATTGTTTTCTCAAGACTATTATGTAACGCCTTATTTAGAATGTGGCAGGTTTGTCATTAATCTAGCGCTTATTCCATTTCGAATAGCTATCATTGACGAAAAGCAAGCCGGTGATGAAAAGTTTGAAAAGGCATTAAGGAAGGATGGTTGGACTGTAATATATTATAACGAAGAAGAATTGAATGAAAATTTAAAGTCTACTCTTTTGCGTATTCAGCAAGAAGCGAGCAGCTATAGACAATTATTATCATAGGAGAAAAGAGTTTAGGATGGAACATTTATGATCGGTTTATGGGACCGATCTTTTTGTTTGGATGTATACCGTTAGTAATTGAGTTTCAAACAAAAAACACCCTTATCAAATGATAAGGATGTACTGATTATGTAATCAAGTGGCGTCCCAGGAGAGATTCGAACTCCCGACCGACGGCTTAGAAGGCCGTTGCTCTATCCTGCTGAGCTACTGGGACAGTTGGAGCGGGTGATGGGAATCGAACCCACGACATCAGCTTGGAAGGCTGAGGTTTTACCATTAAACTACACCCGCAGTCTATTCACTTAAATTGTCATGCCTCTTTCTCTTCTAGCATGCCTGTGTCGATGAAACGGATTGTAATGTTTGTAACGACAATTATTAATATATAACATTTCGTACTCAATGTCAACTATTTTGTAGATTTTTTTTGCATTGGCTGACTTTTTGAATTGGACTCTTAATTCCACGCTATCTAGTATATCATATTTAAAAACATTTTATTAGTGTCTCAAAATTCTTTTAATTAGTCAGCCAATGCAAATGGTTTATTCGTTATCCTTAAATGATATACGTGTTAGATAGATCTTCTACTATATTGCCCTCAATTGAGTAAAACGTTACATCAATAGAGTTAGTTTCGATTGTACATAAGCAATACGTTTGTTCTTTTCGGTTCCGAGGAAGTCTGATGCTACCTGGATTTATATAAATAACTTCATTTTCTTTAAACGTTGTAGCTACATGAGAATGACCGAAACAAACGATACGCGCCCCTACTTCCTCCGCTCTATAGCTTAGCGGGACGTATGTCATTTTTACATTGTAGTGATGACCATGGGTTGTATAAAGTAAAATATTGTCCGTTATTTGGAGCATTACTTCTTCAGGAAAATCATTTCCCCAGTCGCAATTACCCCTGACAACATTTACTCCTTCGAGTTGTTTTGCATCTGTTTCTAATTCTGAATCCCCACAATGGATCATGTGATCGACTAAATCGCGATGACGATCAATTACATTTGCTAATTCTGTTTTCCAGCCATGACTATCGCTAACAATTAGAATTTTAACCATTAACTCATCTCCCATCATCGCAACACTATTATGAAATCTGTTTCCATTTCTCTTTAAGTTGGTGAAGCGCCTTAGCCCGATGGCTAATTTTATTTTTTTCCTCAGACGTTAATTGTGCCATCGTTTTTTGTTTTTCCTCTATGTACATAATTGGATCATAGCCAAACCCATGATCTCCAATTGGTTTCACTGTTATTTTCCCTTCACAATTCCCTTCAAAACATTCGGTCCGCCCGTCTGGATATGCAAGTGCAATTGTGCAATGAAATCGAGCTGTTCTTGCACTTTCAGGAATACCCTTTATTTCTTCTAAAACCTTCTTAATATTTTCGGCATCGTTTTTGCCTTCTCCTGCATAGCGCGCTGAATACACGCCAGGTCTACCGTCTAAAGCGTCAACAATCAGTCCTGAATCATCTGCAATTACCGGTTTTTGAAGAACCTTTGCAATCGTCACAGCCTTTAACTTTGCATTTTCAGCAAATGTCGTGCCTGTTTCTTCTACCTCTGGGAGGCTAGGGTAATCAAAAAGCGAAGTAACCTTGTAGCCTAGCTCACCTAAGATGGCATCGAACTCTTTTACTTTGCCTTTATTTTTGGTTGCTACAATGATCTCCTTCATTCAGTTACTTCCCCTTTTGGTGCTTCTATTTTCTCTGCTAGCTTATTCGAAATTTCATCACCGAGTGCCAGCTTCTGTTTTGCAATTAAATCCTCAATGCCAAGTTCAGCTAAATAAAGTAATTTGTCTAATTGACTTCGTGAAAAAGTCGCTTCTTCTCCAGTTCCTTGAAGTTCTACAAATTCACCTTTTCCAGTCATAACAACATTCATGTCGACTTCAGCACTTGCGTCTTCAAGATAACATAAATCCAATACCTCACCGTGTTCTTTGTCAATCCCAACAGAAACTGCAGCAAGGAAATCAGTTACTGGTAATTCTGGTAACGCCTTTTTCATAACATATTTTTGAAGGGCAAGTACCATTGCTACATAAGCTCCGGTAATAGCGGCTGTACGTGTTCCACCGTCTGCCTGAATAACATCACAATCAATCCAAACCGTTCTTTCACCTAGTTTTTCTAAATCAATAACTGTTCGTAATGCTCTTCCGATTAAACGCTGAATTTCCATTGTCCGTCCACTTACTTTACCTTTTGATGATTCACGAATATTTCTCTGCTGTGTTGCTCGAGGTAACATTGAATATTCCGCAGTAATCCACCCTTTACCTTGATTTCTCATAAACGGCGGTACACGGTCTTCAATCGATGCAGTGCAGATTACTTTCGTATTTCCAAAAGAAATAAGTACAGACCCCTCAGGATGCATTAAATAATCTGTTATTATTTCTACTTTTCTTAATTGATCTTGTTCTCTATTATCAACTCTCATTTGATAAAACCCTCCCTTGAAAAGCCTTACTTATGTAGTATCAACCTTTTCTGTTAATTCTATAGGCTGTTTTCGTAAACTTTGTTGCTTTTGGACCGTCTCACGCTATGCGTGAAGAGCCAAACATTCGCTTGGCTTACGGTCCAAAAGCAAGGAGCGACGATCTTGCCACGTAAAAAGGCAGCAATGTTGCTGCCTTTTTTGTTACTACTTCGTTATTATAGCAAATTTTCCTTCAATCTAATATGGTAGTGTTTTAAAACTTCCCTGTATTCACATTAACTGGACGTGAAACCGGCTCTGTTAATGGCTCACCAGAAACTTTTAATACTTTTGCTTCACCATTTACTTGGATTGCTACTTTTTCCACTCCAGGTTGTTCAGTTAATGACAAGACGATTAAGTTTAATACCTCATTTGAAATTGCTGTATTTTCCATTTGGTTTAGAATGGCTTCATTAAAATTTAACGTTACAACACCGTTTTCATATTTGGGACTATCTAGCAATTCCGCTCCGTTTCGAATGTCTGTCAGTAAATCAGAATAAATAGATGGTCCTGCTAAAAGTTGATTGACGACTTCATTAATTGAGTCATCTGTATTCTTTACTCGTCTCGTTACTGGTACATAATAAGTGTTGTCCCCATTTTGGGCAAGGAAGTAAAGGGTCACCCCTTTACTGTTCACCACATCCGCTACCTCGCTTTTTTCAAGATTGATACCATTCGCTCGACTATATCCTTCTCCAATTGGAGTATTGCCGACTGGCATCGTTTCTTGCTCATATCCATTTATACGAATTTGTACTTTATCTACATTCTCAAATTGAGTTAATGTCCAAGTGATTGATTGAAGAATTTGCAATTCTTGTTCTGGATTATATGATTTAAATTCCTCAGAAAAATCAGCTATTGCTATACGATCATCTTCTTTATAGTGAACATCTACTTCAGTTCCAGCAGGCAATACCGCTTGAAACCCACTCGGTAATAAGTTTGATACAGGCCCACCATCGACTAAATACTCTAATGATTGTCTAAGTACACCTTGAGTCTTTGGTAAATCAAATGTTTGTGAAACAACCATTCCGTTTTGATCGATTAAGTAAAGTTCTCTCGTAACCGTTTCAACTGACCCCTCTTCGGTTTCTGCTTGTTCTTCAATTGGTTGTTCCTCAGAACCTATTAATTCTGTTTCCTCACCTAGTGCTTCTCCCTCATCAACATAATTTATTTGAGGAGTATCCATTTCCTGCATCGCTTTATTTGAGCCAAAGGAACATCCAGATACGACTAACGTTAGAAGAAGCAGCGTTGGGACCCCTGTTTTGATCAATTTCCTCATTCTTTTCCCTCCTAAGGTAGTTTGTACTAGTATGTATACGAGCCTTTTTCAAAAATAGACCATCTTTGTCTACAAAATTAAAACAGCTTGATATACAGGCCGGCTACAATGCGGTTTTCATATGACAAACATTTAATTACCTGTAGGGTTATAGGAGAAAAATTAACTGCAGATGAAAATGACAGGTATAAAAAAACAAAATCGCATTGGATTTACGCTCCAATGCGATTTAAAATACGGTTCTCGACATACATTTTTACCCTAAATGGATTGTCTCTACATGGTCGAGATTAATTTTTAACCAACTGCTAGCAATCTTTTTAAATGTTACATGATCACCAGTCGTATAAAAAATATGAACAGGTTTACGGTTCTCTTTGTAAAGTAAACCTTTATGATATAGGAGCGCACTTACTTCTCGTGCTGTCTCATCACCAGAACTAATTAGCGTAATATCATTTCCTACGACACGTTGAATGACACCGCGTAGTAACGGGTAGTGTGTACACCCAAGTATTAACGTATCAAATGTATTAGTCAGAAGTGGTTGTAATGTTTCTGATACGACTTTCTTCGCTTCTTCGCCTTTAAAGATACCTTGCTCTACTAATGGAACAAAAGGCGGACAAGCCATACTTTCAACTTTTATATTACTATTAATATCTTTTAATGCTTTTTCATAAGCTTTACTTTGAATCGTTCCTGTTGTTCCAATAACAGCCACATGATCATTTTTGGTTACTTTAAGTGCTGTAATTGCTCCCGGGTGTACAACCCCAATCACAGGTATAGGTAACTTTTCTTTTACTTCGTCAAGGACGACAGCTGTTGCAGTATTACAAGCAATGACGAGCATCTTTATTTGTTCTTGTAACAGACGTTCAATCATTTGCCACGTATAAGTTCGTACTTCTTCTGCGGGTCTCGGTCCATATGGACAACGAATGGTATCCCCAATATAAACAATTTGTTCTTTCGGTAACTGTCGAAGAATTTCTTTTGCTACGGTTAATCCTCCTAGCCCCGAATCAATAACTCCAATCGGTCTATCCAAAATTCTCCCTCAATTTCTATCTTCTTTTTTGATTAGCTGTTAAGTTCTTTTGCTGAAGATTCCATTTCTTCATGAAGGACATGTAAGTTCTTTTCTAAAAATGCAATATCCTCATCCGAGAAGTTTTGAAGAATATCTTTTAAATAATCTTGTCGTTTCTTAATTACTTCTTGGATAATCGTTTCACCTTTTTCTAATAAATGAATACGAACAACTCTGCGATCTTTTAAATCTTTCACTCGTTCTACTAATTCATTCTTTTCCATACGATCGATAAGATCTGTTGTCGTACTACAGGCTAAGTGCATTTTATTCGATAAATCACCAATTGTCATATCACCTAATTCATTTAACCATTGTAAGGCAACGAATTGTGGAGGTGTAATTGGAAACTGATTAAGGATTACACGGCCCTTTTGTTTAATGATTTGTGCTATTTTTCTTAATGATTTTTCAATATGTTCTACTTGTTCAAATTCTGCCATCATCTTCCCTCCTGCTTATCATTTGTATATAAATTTAGTAGTTTTTTGATTATATCTTATTTATTTTCCCTGTTTTCCTATAGAATTGCAATAGAAAAACGTTAGGAAATGTGAAGAAGAGTTGTCAATTGACAACTCTTCTTCTCTTTATTATAGACTGCCAAACCTATTCTTAACTGATTCTTGGACTTCTTCTGATGTATTTTTCATTAGCATTTCTTTTGCGAAACTTTCTAATTCTTGCTTAGATAGTTTGGCAATTTGACTTCTTGCAGGCAAAACTGATGTTGCACTCATACTAAATTCATCGAGCCCTAATCCTAAAAGAATCGGAATTGCGATTTCGTCTCCAGCCATTTCACCACACATACCTGCCCATTTACCTTCCCTATGTGCTGCTTCAATGACCATATTTACAAGACGAAGGATTGCCGGATGATAAGGTTGATACAAGTAAGAGACTTGTTCATTCATTCGATCCGCTGCCATCGTATATTGAATTAAATCATTGGTTCCAACACTAAAGAAATCAACTTCTTTTGCAAAAAGATCAGCGACAACAGCTGTTGATGGAATTTCAACCATCATCCCTACTTCAATTGAGTCAGATACATGTTGACCTTCATTTAAAAGATTTTGTTTTTCTTCCTCTAAAATCGCTTTCGCTTGTCGTAATTCTTCAAGCGCTGCAATCATCGGAAACATAATTTTTAGGTTCCCAAATGTACTTGCTCGAAGTAATGCACGAAGTTGCGTACGGAAAATGTCCTGATGCTCTAAGCACAGTCTGATCGCACGGAAACCAAGGAATGGATTCATTTCTTTAGGAAGCTCTAAGTATGGAAGTTCTTTATCTCCACCGATATCAAGCGTACGAATAACGACAGGCTTACCTTCCATTCTTTCTAAGACCGTTTTATAGGCATTGAACTGTTCCTCTTCTGTTGGCAATTGGTCTCGCCCCATATAAAGAAACTCTGTTCGGTATAGCCCAATTCCTTCTGCACCATTATTAATAACGCCTGTTAGATCCTCAGGTGTACCTATATTAGCTGCTAATTCCACATGATGTCCATCATCTGTCTTCGTCGCTTCATTGACAAGTTTAGCCCACTCTAACTTTTGTTGTTCGTACGATTCTTTCTTCTGTTCATAAGCTTGCATTGTTTCATTATCTGGTTGAACGATAACGACACCTTCTAGTCCATCAATAATAATAGTATCGCCATTTTGGATAGAAGATGTTGCCTCTTTCGTTCCTACAATCGCAGGAATTTCCATCGATCGAGCCATGATTGCTGAATGAGATGTACGTCCACCGATATCAGCAGCAAACCCTTTAACAAATTTCGGATTCAATTGCGCTGTATCTGATGGTGTTAAGTCTTTTGCAATGATAATCGTTGCTTCATCTATGGCAGCTAACGATTTCATTTGGATACCAAGCAAATAACCTAGCACACGCTTAGAAACATCTCGGATATCGGCTGCACGTTCTTTCATATACTCATTTTCCATCGTCTCAAACATAGAAATAAATGTTTGTGAAACGTCATGAACAGCACTTTCTGCATTCACTTTTTCATTATCAATATGTGCTTGCATACCGCCGATGAATTCTGGATCACTTAAAACAAGGAGGTGAGCAGCGAAAATTGCTGCTTCTTCCTCTCCTAAATCAACTTCTGCTTTTTCTTTGATCTGCGCAAGATCAGCCTTCGCTTTCTCCAACGCTGTTTCAAGTCGATCTTTTTCAGCTGCAGGGTCAGTATCTGTTATTTTCTCAAAGGAATAGTCAGGCTCTTCCAATATATAAGCGTTTGCTATTGCAATCCCAGCTGACGCAGCTATCCCTGAAATTTGTTTCATTATTCTCCTAACCCTTCCTTGATTACAGCTTCTAATGCTTGTAATGCTTCATTTTCATCTGAACCGTCTGCTTTAATCGTTACTTCTGCCCCTTGGCCTACTCCTAGAGACATAACACCCATAATGGACTTTAAGTTCACTGACTTTCCTTTATATTCTAAGGTAATATCTGAAGAATATTGTCCTGCTTTATTTACAAGTTGTGTTGCTGGTCTCGCATGAATTCCTGTTTCTGCTGTAATTTTAAATGTTTTTTCTACCATGAGATCTACCTCTTTCTTTAAATTAGAATTTATTTATTTTCAATGGAAACTAATCCAGTTTCTCCATGTTCAACTGCTGCTTTTTCCTGCAGATTGATTATTTCATTTTCTTTTAAATTGGTGAAGACAATCGGTGTAATCGTTGATGAGGCTTTTTGTTCAATTAAGGCTAAATCCATTGTGACCAGTTTTTGACCTTGTTCAATTTCATCACCTTCTTGAACGAACACTTCAAAGCCTTCCCCATTCATTTTTACAGTATCAATACCTATATGAATTAGAATTTCATGCCCGCTATGAGCTAAAATTCCAATGGCATGCTTTGTTGGGAAAACATTAATAATTTTTCCGGATACAGGTGAGACAACGAGTCCTTCAGTTGGTGCGATCGCAAAGCCATCTCCCATCATCTTTTCTGCAAACACTTTATCAGGAACTTCTGTAATAGGTAACAGCTTTCCTTTGATAGGTGCAGCAACCTGTAATTTATCTCCTTGATCTGCAGACTCACTGTTTGATTGAGGGATGACCTTCGTTTCATCAACTTCTTGATCATCTATGTCCTGCATCACTTCTTTACCGTCAATCAAATCTTTAATCTGTCCTTTTAGCGCGTCAGATTGTGTGCCAAAGATTGCTTGTATATTATTACCCATTTCAAGGACACCTGAAGCACCTAATTTCTTTAGTTGCGAGCTATCAACTTCAGCACGGTCTTTAACCGAAACCCGAAGTCTTGTGATACAAGCATCTAATGCCGTAATATTATTCTTCCCACCTAGAGCATGTAATACATTTTTAGCTAACTCTGATTTATTTCCTTTTGCAGGAGTTTGACTAACTTGCTCCTCCGGTTCTCGTCCCGGTGTTTTTAAATTCCATTTCCTTATTGCAAAACGGAACCCGAAATAGTAAATGAACGCAAACCCAATACCTACAGGAATGATCATCCAGGAATTAGTTGATAACCCCCAATAAAGAACATAATCAATAAAGCCACCTGAGAATGTAAATCCAGCTTTAACACCTAGCAAGTCCATAATGACAAATGAAAATCCAGCAAACACACAGTGGATTAAAAATAGGACAGGTGCAACGAATAAAAATGCAAACTCAATCGGTTCTGTAATACCTGTTAAAAAGCTAGTCAAAGCCGCCGATGCCATAATACCAGCAACTGCTTTCTTTCGTTCTGGTCTTGCTTCGTGATAAATGGCTAAAGCAGCAGCTGGAAGACCAAACAACATAAACGGGAATAAACCAGCCATGAATGTTCCTGCTGTAGGGTCTCCTGCAAAGAAGCGAGTCATATCTCCTCTTACAACATCTCCTGCAGCAGTCGTAAACGTACCAAATTCAAACCAAAACGGTTGATAGAATATGTGGTGTAACCCAAATGGGATAAGAGCTCTTTGTGTAAAGCCGAAGACAAAAGCTGCTACTGTTGTCCCTGTTTCAGTCGCTAAATGGGAGAACCAGTCAATCACACCTTGAATTGGTGGCCAAATGAATACAAATGCGATACCAAGTAAAACCGCAGTTGCCGCTGTAATAATTGGAACAAACCGTTTACCTGCAAAAAATCCTAAAAATGGTGGTAGTTCTATATTATAGAAACGTTTATAAAGAGCTGCTGCTACAAGACCCATAATAATACCACCAAAGACACCTGTTTGCAGTGTCTCAATACCAAGTACGGTTACTGTTTCGGCGCCGTAATATCCAGCCATTATCCCTAACGTAGTATTCATAACTAGGTAACCGATAACAGCCGCTAACCCTGCAACTCCATCACCGTCAGCTAAACCAATAGCAACCCCAACCGCAAATAATAGCGCCAAATTACCGAATATGACGCCACCTGCTTCTGCCATGATCGGAATATTTAGAACGTTTTCATGACCAAGACCCAGTAATAAACCAGCTGCAGGTAAGACCGATACAGGTGTCATTAACGCACGACCGACACGCTGTAACGTACCAAATGCTTTTTTAAACATACTCTCACTCCTTTTATGTTTCGTTGTTGTCAAAAACCATTCATTCTCATAGAAGTAATCGTTTTCACTCATCTACAAATTCTTTTTATGTAAAAACCAAAAAAGACATGAATAAAAGAGGCATACGAGTAGACGAGACAAACCTATGGATAGATTGCCCAAGTTCTACTACATATACACTGCTTTTACTCATGCCTGATCGTATCAGTAACACGTAAATAGAGTGCACTTATTATTCGGTTGGAGTAAGCCTTTGCAAATGCATCGCTAGGTAAACTGCCTCCGCATCAGCTACTGGTAATTGATAATGAGTTTGAATGATCTTAATCAACTTCCAAGCAAGATTATAGCATACTGGATACTCTTGCTTCAATAACTTCACAAATTTTTCATTTAAATCGACTGATTCTTGATGACTGACACGATCAATTACATGCCGTAGATGGGTAACAAGTCGAGAATATTTAAGTGTATGCTTCTGTACTTGGATATTTAAACCGGTTTCTACTAAATCTACAAGTTTCATTACGAGCTTCGTATCGTCTTGTATTTCTGATAATGGTTTATTTTCTAGCGCACTATGAATATGCAACGTAACAAAACCCATTTCATCTTTAGGCAACGAAATCTCTAATTGTTCATTAATTAAAGTGATCACTTGTTCTGCAATTTGAAATTCAACTGGATACATCGACTTCGTTTCGCCTAAAAAAGGATTCGTAATGACAATTCCTTGTTCTAACCTTCTGATTGCAAAGGCAAGGTGATCCGTTAGTGCGATATGAATACGCTCATTTAATTTTTGATCTAACCTATTACTTATTAAGACAATTGCATCATTTATCGTTTCCATAATAGAGTCTTCGATTTGCAATAACAATTGCTTATATTCTTCTTGTTGCTGTTCATTCACAAGTTGAAAAAGTTGATCGATGTTTTGATGATCAATTTGGTTTCCTTGCTTTTTCCCGAATCCGAGACCTTTACCTATTATTATAACTTCTTCATCTATTGTATTTAAAGCTATGACTACGTTATTATTCAAAACTTTCTTGATTGTGTACGTTCCCCTCATTTGGCTTATCCTTTCTAAATAGCTTCGTAAGTCATCGTAATCTGCTACATCTATTTTTTCAAGTATAACGTTTATAAAAGTGAGACAAAATAGAAAGGAAAATTTTAGCGTGTTTGTATTTTATTCCGTTAATGACATTATTTATGTTTTTTTATTATTAGTGTCAGTTTAAAAAGGAGGATTTTCAGTGGAATTAGGTACTGCCAAAGTAGAAACAAATAGAAAAAAGAAAAGTGTCGTCTGGGATTGGCTGACAACTGTTGACCACAAAAAAATTGGGGTCATGTACTTAATTGCTGGGACATTATTTTTTGTGAAAGCAGGCGTTATGGCTTTACTCATTCGTATACAGCTGATGTACCCAGAAAGTTTATTTATCAGTGGTCAAACGTACAATGAAATCTTAACGATGCATGGGACAATAATGTTATTTTTTGCCGCCACCCCTATTATATTAGGGTTTATGAATTTTATCGTCCCTTTACAGATTGGTGCGAGAGACGTTGCATTTCCATTCGTAAATGCGCTCGGGTTTTGGATCTTCTTTTTTGGGGCAAGTTTAATGAGTTTAACGTGGTTTTTTGGCGGTGGACCTGATGCTGGATGGACAGCTTATGTTCCGTTATCAGGAAGAGATTACGCTGGTATCGGTTTAGATTTCTATGTACTAGGTCTACAAGTAAGTGGTATAGGTACATTAGTAGCCGCCATCAATTTTTTAGTTACCATTATTAATATGCGTGCTCCTGGAATGACTTTAATGCGGATGCCTTTATTTGTTTGGACGACATTTGTTGTATCAACATTAATTTTATTCGCATTTACTCCATTAGCAGCTGGTTTATTATTACTTATGTTAGATCGTCTATTCGGCGCCCAATTTTTTATGCCTGATATGAGTGGGAATGTTATCATCTGGCAACATATCTTCTGGATCTTTGGTCACCCGGAAGTTTATATTTTAGTACTGCCTGCTTTTGGCATCGTATCAGAAGTTATCCCTGCGTTTTCAAGGAAACGATTATTCGGATATACGACGATGGTATTTGCAACGATCTTAATTGCGTTTCTTGGGTTTATGGTTTGGGCCCATCATATGTTTACCGTTGGAATGGGACCGATTGCAAATTCAATTTTTGCGATATCGACGATGCTCATTGCTGTACCGACTGGTGTAAAAGTTTTTAACTGGTTATTTACAATGTGGGGCGGTAAAATTACGTTTAACACAGCCATGTTGTTCGCTTCTTCATTCGTACCGACGTTTGTACTCGGTGGAGTTACAGGTGTCATGGTCGCAATGGCTCCTGTTACACAGTTATACCATGACAGTTACTTTGTCGTAGCTCACTTTCATTACGTTATTGTGGGAGGTATTATTTTAGGACTGTTTGCAGGGTTATTTTATTGGTACCCTAAAATGTTTGGCCATCGCTTAAATGAGACACTCGGAAAACTGATGTTCTGGATTTTCTTTATTGGTTTTCATTTAACCTTCTTTGTTCAACACATTCTTGGAGTCATCGGAATGCCTCGCCGTGTGTACACTTACCTTGGCGACCAAGGTTGGGACGGTATGAATTACATTAGTTCAATTGGAACGTACTTTATGTCTGTGGGAGTTATCATACTCGTTGTTAATATCATTTATTCTGCCTTTAAAGAAGAACGAGTTAGTAACGGTGACCCTTGGGATGGAAGAACACTTGAATGGTCAATTCCAAACCCAGTACCCGAATATAACTTTGCTCAAACACCGCAAGTACGTTCATTAGACCCTTTATTCTATGAAAAAGTACATGGAAACGGCAAGATGAAGCCCGCTGAACCGTTGCAAGACATTCATATGCCTAATGGTTCAATACTGCCGTTCATTATGTCTGTCGGATTATTCTTCATGGGCTTTGGATTTATTATGATCAATATGAACAACCCTTGGGTGAACCCATACCTTGTCATAGCATTAGGCTCTGTTCTAACTTTCGGTGCAATGATCGTTCGATCGGTTAAAGAGGATCATGGGTTTTATATCCCTAAAGAGGAAATTAAAGAAGAAGAAATGGGTTAATCATTCCCCCTTACTTTCTTGCCCAAAGAAAGTGAGGGGGTTTTTCTTACAGGTTACGTGAACTAACAACCTTCATGTAAAAATAAGAAACTGACTCCGTCAAGCATTTATTATAAGCTCTATAGCAATATATAGCCTACTTCAAAAGTAGGCTATATATTGAGTGGCTATTAGACTTAAGAGTCAGCTTCATTTCAATTAAATCTCAAGTTCACCTAGTCGTACTAACTCGATCACTGCCTGGGAGCGCCCCTTAACCCCAAGCTTTTGCATCGTGTTTGAAATGTGATTGCGAACTGTCTTTTCACTAATGAAAAGCTGCTGAGCAATTTCTTTCGTCGTTTTGTCTTGAACCAATAGCTCAAATACTTCTCGTTCCCTTTTTGTAAGTAAAGGTTTTGGTCCGTATTCTGCTCCTTTCAATGAATTCACCCCTTCTTGCTCAGGCTGTACACCAAAGAGGCTTCAGATAAGAGAAATCCAAACGCATGAAAAGGTTCAGGTAGACTCTTACAGAAGGTATCTAGTCAAAAATATTATATGTACTGTGTATTGACCTTGTGAATTCATATAAGCTTAAAGTGATATTAAACTTCTATTTTTTTTCTAGCTGACTTCATTTTGTCGACCATTTCGTTCGTCCACTCTACAGGCTTTCCGGTTTGTTTGGAAATTTGGACGATTCTCCCTCTTCCCGTAATACAGATTTCATCTTTTTGATTCTTTACCATATAATGCAAGTCAACTGAAGTGTTTCCAATATGATGAGCTGTGACGTAAACTTTTAACTGTTCATCAAAAAATACTTGTTTAATATAATTACATTGAAGGTCAGCGGTTACAATTATGAAATCATTTTCTTTTTTCATCCATTCGCTCATTAAGCCTAATGATTTAAAATATTCTATTCTTGCTTCTTCAAAATAAATAAACACTCTTGTATTGTTTAAATGTCCGAACGCATCTGTCTCAGAAAAACGAACTTTTATAGGACAGTAGAATGAAAATGTTCCTTCCCACTCTTTTATATTTTCAATATAAGGAATACTTGACATACGAATAACCTCAACTTTCTAATTCAACTTTATATTCTTTGATATATCTTTATTTTTCTACTATAAGGAATTTTAGCATAATTTTACACTAGCACAAAGGATTAATAATTATTATTTCGCTACTCTGAAATCGCTATAAATTGTAACTGTATAGAATTGTTTTCATTGTTTGTTTTACATAACAATTCACTTAACAATTTTATCGAGTAGGAGGAGGTGATTAACCTCCGACCTCTCACACCACCGTACGTACGGTTCCGTATACGGCGGTTCAATTTTATACTAAGCATGTACTTTGTTGTAATGTTGGACACAAGAGATTAGCCC